>NZ_BMPE01000032.1 GCF_014647435.1 Deinococcus radiotolerans
AGGCCATGAGCGGCGTCAAGAGCCAGAACGGCAAGTTCGGCCTCGCCAACTGCTGGGGCCAGTAACGCTTCACCGTGCAGGCGGAGACGACGGCGTGAGCCGGCTCCGGCCTCGGTCTTCACCACCGTCTCGCGCCCGTTGTGGGCTCTGACGAGGTGCCATGCCTGTCCTCCAGATCGCCCCCCACGCCGAGTCGATCGCCGCGCTCCTCTCCACGTTGAATCGCGCCCTGCACCTGAGCAGCAGCGACCAAACAGCCCTTCACCTCGCCGCCCTGCTGCATGACGTCGGCAAGCGGCCCTTACCGCAAGCGCTGCTGGACAAGGCCGGGCCCCTGACGCCTGCGGAAAGGCAGCTGCTGAAACAGCATCCAGAGTGGGCGCTGCATGGCGTGCAGGACTCCCTGAAGCTGCCTGCACCGGTTCGATCGGCCATCGCGGCTCATCACGAACGGTGGGATGGCCGCGGCTACCCGAGGGGCCTTCAAGGCGAGGAGATCCCCCTGCTGGCGCGCATCATCAGCGTCTGCGACGTGTACGACGCGCTGCCCAGCGCCCGACCATACAAGCCGGCGTGGTCCCAGACGGACACCCTGGCAGCACTCCGCCGGGGGCGGGGCCTAGCGTTTGATCCCGTGGTGCTGGACGCCTTTCTGGACCTGCGCTGACGCGCGCTGCCCGGCAGGCCAGAGTGGTCGCGTGCGTGCCGCTGATTGAATGAACGCCTTACCTGCGGGCGAGGCGGCGACAGCCATGGACTTCGCCCGCAGGTCTCAAGCGGTGGGTAGACGGCCTCGATCCCGAAGCCGCTGAGGTCTGAGCCGATCCCAAAAGGGTGGACAGGTTGTCTTGAATAGGCTCACACCAGTGTCCGGGAATGATGGGGCCTCTCCCGACCACGTCCAGCTGATCGACGTAGCCCGTTCAAGTCGAAACACAACCGCTCACTCTTGCTCAGCAGAATAGGTCTGGCGGCGAGGATCCGCGGTCCACGAACGGCAGCAGGCACAAGGCAGCGGTCCAGAGGCCTTCCACATCCTGCCCAGGCGCTGGGTGGCCGAGCCCTCCTTCGCGTGGTTGGGCATGAATTGTTGGTTGGCCAGAGACGTTGAGGCGCTCCCCGAAACAACAGAGACGGGATGCTCGCTCGCCGCCGGCTTGGTGTGGGTCGCCTGACGGCCCAGTGATGCCCATCAATGACTTCCAGAACGCGCGCCCGTTGAACCCTGGCTCGGAAGTGTATAGAAATCCACATACCAGTCCGGGCTCCCGGGAGAGGATACCGGTACTACGAACAACCTGAACGCCATCTGAAGCACTGCTCACGCAAGCTTTAAAAGGATCAACATGAACGCATCCCGTGGAATCCTGTTCGTCGGTCTCGCCCTTGCTCTCGCCGCCTGCGGACAACAGGCGACTGTGCCGGCCAGTCCCGCACCCTCCAGCGTCAGCGCCCAGGCCACCAGCACCACCAGAACCTACCTCGTGGGCTTCAAACCCGGCCAGGGCACCAACACCGACGCCATCCGCAAAGCCGGTGGACAGCTCCGGCGCGCCTTCACCCGCATTGAGGCGGCGTCCGCCACCCTGACCCCGGCGCAGGCTACCAAGCTGGCCGCTGACCCCAGCGTCGAATACGTTGAACTGGCCGTGGTGCGCCGCGACGACAACTACGTGACGAGCGACGGCACGGTCCTGGGCAAGCCAGGCGGTCAGCAGGGCGGCCTCAACGTCAACTGGAAACCCAGCGGGGAATTCACGTACGGCAACATCGCACTGGGCGTCCCCACCCTGCACGCCCAGCAGTACACCGGGTCCGGGATTGCCGTCTGCATCGGGGACACCGGCATCGACGCCAACCACCCTGAATTTGCCGGGCGGCTCAAGGGGTACAAGAACTTCATGAACGACCAGCGGGACTCGGCGTATGAACTCAACGACCTGAGTCACCACGGCACGCACGTGGCCGGCACGATCTTCGCCCAGTATGGCGTCGGCTCGAACCTCGGTCCCACTGGGATGGATGCCCGTGGGATCGGCGGGGTCGCGCCCGGTGTGAACCTCTACATGGCGCGGGTACTGGGCGACGACGGGAGCGGCTCGTCTGAAGGTGTCGTGGAGGGTGTCAACTGGTGCGTCAGTCAGCTGGCCAGCCAGAGCGGCGTGAACCAGGAACGCCACATGGTGATCAACCTGTCACTCGGCTCCGACGAGGGCAGCAAAACCGAGAAGCGCGCGTTCCAGGCCGCGTACGACGCGGGGGCCCTGGTGGTGGCGGCGGCCGGCAACGACGGCGTTAAACTGCCTCACTACCCATCGGACTACCCCAGTGTCATCAAGGTGGGCGCGGTGGACAACCTGGGGAACCTCGCCGATTTCAGCAATTACAACAGCAAGCAGGAACTCGTCGCGCCGGGCGTGGCCGTGCTGTCGAGCGTGCCGGTCGGCACGGGTCTCGCGGCCAGCGCCAGCGCTGCTGGGGTCGCCGCGTACCAGAGCGTCAATCCCTTCGAGTTCGCGGCTGCGACGAGCGTGACCAATATGCCGATCGTCGCGGCCGGCGGGGCGAACAACCAGTTCTGTGAGGCCGGCGCGGTGAACTCTGCGCTTGAGGGGCGGATTGCCCTGATTTCACGCGGCTCCTGTGCCTTCGCGGTCAAAGTGGCCAACGCCGTGGCAAGCAAAGCCGCCGCGGTGATCGTGTACAACAACGTGGCTGGCCCGCTGAGCAGCGTCACGCTGGGCAGCCAGCAGGCCATTCCCGTGGTCGGCATCACGCAGGCGGACGGCGAGGCGACGCTCGCAGCGGCCCAGCAAGGCACGGTGACGGGCAGCGTGTCGATCTACGCGTCGGATTACGAGTACTTCAACGGGACCAGCATGGCCACGCCGCACGTGGCGGGCGCCGCTGCCGTGGTGTGGGCCGCGAAGCCCAACCTGAGCAACGCGGAACTGCGCGCCCTGCTCAGTGCCACGGCCACCGACCTCGGCCCGAACGGGCGGGACAACTTCTTCGGGAATGGCCTGGTCAATCCGGCTGCAGCCATCGCGGCTGCAGGCAAGCGCTAAGGTTTCATCGTCATTCCAGGGCAGGGTGAAATACGCCCTGCCCTTGCTGCGGCAGGTTGTTGGCAGTGGAGCGATGAACAAGCCTCGATGAGACCGGCGACCAGACGTTCAGGCTGCCGGTCGCCCGACGTCGCGCCACAGCACGACTGCTCGTCTCTGGTGGTGACGACCGCGGCTCGCGGGAAGAGTGCCGCGGGCCGGCTTGTGCAGAGGCATGCTGCGAGTGTGCAGGTCAAACCATCCCTGTGCTCGGCGCCGTGATCGGCATTAGTGTTGCAGACGCTCGTGTCGTCGTGCGGGACGATGGGACTGCTCAACCTGAGTGTCGCCGCGAGCCGCGGAGCCCACCTGGCCGTGCTCCACGTCACGGAGCGCCGGAAGTTCGCGAAGGGTTGCGCCAGAACGCCAGCGTTTGTCCGTGTCGATCGTGACTGGGAGGCCCTACCCGCCCAGGCGCCGGGAGAAGCATGACCTGGACGCTGTCGTGGCTCGGCGTCGTTGCAGCAAGACGATGGGGGCAACGCCGTGCGCGTCGGTGGCCCGCCACAATCCGGGCGTGACACCACCGACGTCCACGTGCCTTCTCGAGATGCCGCCCTCGACCCCGCCGGGGTTGAGGGGGCCGCCGTCCCGGAGCAGACACGGCACTGAACGTGACGCACCAGGTGCGGCTGGACTCGCGCGTGGCGGCGAGAGTGAAGGGCTGGACATGGAGCAGCACACTCACTGGGCCACGGCGCTCGTGTACGTCATCGTCCCGTTCATCCCGCTCAGCCTGAACGGGAGCAGACCCCAGAATTTCACGTGCCCGGGCTTGATTTCGTTTTTCTGGCGCGGTTACGCCTTGACACAAGTGATCCTCTTCACGTGGCCCAGAATCACCAGCCTTCCGCCAGAAGACGGATGGTCCACCGTATTCGACGATCGGGGGATCACTCCAGGCCAGCATGAGGAGTGTGGCCTCAACGTCTCCAGTGACCTTGCGTGGTGCACCCGTTCACAGCGTACGGTTCACGTGCGGTTAAGCCGGCGCGCGGCGGGGCGGCCAATCCGTTACGGGCGGCCTGTGTGCTCCCGGCGTTTCATGGCGTACATCCACTCATCCGCGGTGCTCAGCAGGTGAACGGGCGTTGTGGCCTCCCGGACGCGACGCCGACACTGGCCCACGGGTCCCACCACCTCACGGGCCACCCGCGTGGTGATGTCCACCTACACCTGCAGCTCATCCCTGCTGCCGGCACTCACCACGGAAAATTCATCTCCGCACCTGCCCCTGTGCCCGCCTTGGCCTGGAGCGCCTGCGCAGACACCCGCAAGGGCTTGTCGCCCTGCGCGTGCCCCTCCCGATCATTCACGCCGTCCACGTCAATCACCGCAAGGTTCACACCCTCCGAGACGTGCAGGACGTCATCGTCGAACGCCCGGCGGTTCAGGAGGCCCGTGAGTCCATCCAGACGCGCCGCGCCATGCGCCCTGTCCAGCGCCGCCTGCCGCCGCAGGACGTGCCCGGCCGTCCCGCCACATCCAGCTGCGTCTGGTCCTGCACCCGTCAGCCCGGCACGTCATTGCCTTACAGGCGCATCACCAGCATCAGGCCGCTGGGCGGTGGGCCGGACCTTGTCGTGGGTCAAAGGTGTCGGAAATTGCGGGTTCGGTTGAAGCGTTGGGTGGCCGTTCCTGCAGCCTTGATGTCTCTGGGCTGCATCCTGCTGGGCCTCCACCGACCGCTAGGTCCAGTGTGGCGAGCGGGGATGGTCCTGGAGTCTAATGCCGGTATGCCGCGCCCTCCCCTGCCCGCTGATGCTCGTCCTGCCCGGGGAGCGCTGTGACGGCGTCCTTCGCAACCCTGCCACTCAGGATCAGTCTGCGCGCCGCGTTGTCCTCTCTGGGGTATATGGAGATGACGCCGGTTCAGGCTCAGAGCCTGCCGCACGTGCTTGCCGGGCAGGACCTGATTGCGCAGGCGCGCACGGGGAGTGGCAAGACCGTGGTTTTCGGCCTGGGTCTCCTGCAGGTGCTTGACTCGGCGAATCCGGCGGTGCAGGGGCTGGTGCTGTGCCCCACCCGGGAACTCGCCGATCAGGTGGCGGCTGAGTTGCGGCGCCTGGCGCGCAGCGAAGGGAACGTCAAGGTGCTCACGCTCACCGGCGGGGTCCCGCTGCGCCCTCAGGCGGCGTCCCTGGCGCACGGCGCGCACGTCGTGGTCGGCACGCCGGGCCGAGTGCGCGATCACCTGAGCCGCGGCACGCTGAACCTCGCGCACGTGCGGACCCTGGTGCTGGACGAAGCGGACCGCATGACCGACATGGGTTTCTACGGCGAGATCGAAGGTGTCGTCCGGGCCTGTCCCCTGGAACGGCAGACACTGCTGTTTTCCGCCACCTACCCGGACGATATCCGTCAGGCGACTGCTGCGTTCCTGCGGCGGCCGGTGGAGGTGCGCGTGGACACGGTGAACCCCAACGACGGGATCGAGGAGCGCTTCTACGAGGTCAGCGCCCGTGAGCGGGATGAGGCGGTCGCGCGCTTGCTCGGGCACTACCAGCCCGGGTCCGCGCTGGTGTTCTGCAATACCCGGGCGCACTGCCAGGCGCTCGCTGCCGACCTACAGGCGCAGGGTTTTGATGCGCTGGCGCTGCACGGCGACCTGCACCAGCGCGAGCGGGACGAGACGCTCGAGCAGTTCGCGGGCCGCAGTTGCGCCGTGCTGGTCGCGACTGATGTGGCGGCGCGCGGCCTGGATATCGCGCAGCTTGACGCGGTGATCACCGCTGACCTGTCCCGTGACCCGGACGTGTATGTTCACCGCGTGGGCCGGACGGGACGCGCCGGCGAGTGCGGGCTGGCGCTGACGCTCTGCACGCCGGAGGACCGGCCCTTCGTGCGTCTGCTGGAAGAGAGGCGTGCGGCGCCGGTGGTGTGGCGCACCCTGGAAGAGCTGCGCCCGGGCGACGCGCAGCCCGCGCCGATGGTCACGTTGTGCATTCTGGGCAGCCGCCAGGACAAGCTCCGGCCCGGTGACGTGCTCGGCGCCCTGACCGGTGAGGCTGGGCTGAGCCGGGATCAGGTGGGCCGGATCACCGTCGCGGGGCGTGTCACGTACGCCGCCGTGGCCCGGGCAGCGGCGCCTCCAGCGCTCGCGCGCCTGAACGCCGCGGCGGGATCTAGCGCGCTGAGCATCAAGGGACGGCGGTTCCGACTGCGGTTGATCTCGCCGCCCGCCGGTCAGGGGCTCAGCCCACCCGGGTGAGGGTAGAACACCAGGGAGACCGGCAAGAACGACCCGCCGGTCGGGATGAACGTCATCTGGAAGGCCCTGGACGGCGTGCGCCACAGCACGAAGGGCGAGTCGCCATTGGAAAGCACCCCGGAGCCCGGGATGCGCAGCACCTGGCGGTCCGCACCGTCGTCCACGACGAGCCCGCCGCGGTACGGGCCGCCGCGCGGCACGAAGGTGGCCACGGTGCCGGTGCCCGGCACGGTGTTCTCCACGGTGATGTCGTACTGAACGCCGTAGTTGCCACTCAGGCGCTGCGGCGCGCCGGTCAGGACGTCCACGCCGCTGAGGGCCGGGTCACTCAGGCTGTCCCCCAGCGTGACCCGCGCGGGGGAGGCGCCCAGGCGGACGGTCAGGCTGCGCACCGCGCCGGGGAACGTGCCCCGCTGATGCTGCGCGTCCGGGGGCAGGACCGGCAGGGCGACCAGCGTCTCTTCGGTCAACGGCTGGCCCTCCTCGAGCATCACGACGCTCAGGTCCGCCTCGCCTGTGACCTGCAGGTCCAGTAGGATCTTGGCGCCCTGTTCCGGCGCGAGCAGCGGACTGGTGTACAGCGCCGTGACTCCCTGCGCTGGCAGCGGCTGCGGCGCGCGGCCCGCACCGGTCATGAAATCCAGCACGCTGACCTGCCCCAGCACACTCTCGATGCCGGTGCCGCCCGCGCTGCCTTCACGCAGCACCTCCACGGACGTGCCAGTGCCCCGCGGGCGGGCCAGCACGTACAGCCGCGCCGGTCGGCCCAGCCGGTTGAGGTGGTAGGCCACCACCCGCACCCGCCCGGTCGCGCGGTCCTGGTACAGCACGCCACTGCGCGCCGGGGCCTCCGGGGAGTCGCTAAACAGCAGTGGATACGACGGTCCAGCCTGCGTGGTCGGAATCAGGGCCGGGTAGGCGGGGTTGCGGGTGTCCTGGAAGGTCGAGCCGATCGGGGCGTAGCGCAGCGCGTAGGACAGGGGCGTGTTCACCGGCGGGCCCTCCACCCGGATCACGCGGGCGTACGGTGCACTGACGCGGCCCTTGCTGTTGGTGACGACGAGCGAGATGCGGTGCTCTCCTGGCGTGAAGAACACGTCGTTCATGCCGTCCCACTGACGCGCGAGATTCAGACCGTCCGGGTCGAACGAGAAGTCGGTGTAGGTCACCCGTTCCCCAGGGGCGTATACAGCCTTGTTCGTGGCGAACCGGGCTTCGGGCACGCCACCTGGCGTGGCTGGCGCGGACGGCACGGGCGCGGCGGAACTGCGGGGCGGCGCCAGGGGTGACGTCGCGGCGGGCGCGGCGGTCACCGGCGGTGCGCTGGCGGGGACGCCGGTGATGGCCACCCCGCCGGAGCGGGAGGTCAGCTGCCCGTCCAAGGCGTACGCCAGCAGTTTGGCGTCCACGAGCGCGTCGCCGCCCGGCGTGACCACCAGGGGGCCCGCGTAGGGCACACCGTCAATGGTCATGCTCCGGGTGCCGAGGTGCACGACGAGGCGGCCCACCTGGACCAGTGGGCCGCTGACCTGCGCCGGCCGGCCAAGCAGCGCCGCGATCTCTTGCAGGGGCAGCAGCAGCGTGTCCCCACTCACCTGCGGCGTGGTGCGCAGCTGTACGCTGCGGCCGTCGACCGTCACGCTTCCGCTGGGAGAGGCGAAGAGGTCTGCTGCCAGGCCAGGGGCGGACAGCTGACTGAGCAGGAGCAAGGCGCGGGCAGTCCGGAACAACGTCACGTGGCCCAGTATGGCCAGGGCTTTCTGACGCCAGCCACGTTTCCCGGGCCGGC
This sequence comes from Deinococcus radiotolerans, assembly GCF_014647435.1. NCBI lineage: Bacteria > Thermotogati > Deinococcota > Deinococci > Deinococcales > Deinococcaceae > Deinococcus > Deinococcus radiotolerans. The sequence goes on from NZ_BMPE01000032.1 coordinate 8,108, forward strand.
TCTTCAGGCAACCTTAAGGGTGGAGCCCAGCCCCTTGATCACGCTCATTCTGGTGCTCATCCTGGCACCCTACACGAACCCCGCAAACGCACCACCCGTTTGAACGCCCTGACCGCGAGCGATACGAATCGGCACCCGTCGTGTGTGAGGGCCTGCTCAGACCGGTCTTGATGGTCAGGCGCCCGTGCGCCTCTTCACCATGGAGCGCAGGTACCTGCCCCGTGCTCCAGTCGATCTGCTTCTCCTGCGTTGCTGGCGTCAGGTTCAGCCAGGCGCGCCGTACGACTCCCGTCGCGTGGGCATGTTGCCAACCAGCGCAATACAGAAGTTCAGGGTCAGTGAGGGCATCATGTTGTCGTGTGGCTGGCCGTTCCCGACGACAGTCAGGGCCTGCGGGGCGAGGGGCACGGGATTCGCCACACTGGGTTGATAGGCCCCCACACCCTGCGACAGGGCCAGGACCCGCCTGGGTGACGGCACGTTCAGGTCGGCCGGGTCAAGGTTGTCAGCCAGGACGCTGTGGGTATGGGCGGGCATCTGCTCGGTGGTCAGCTTCACCGTGTCGGCGCCACCCTGCTGTCCCAGGGTATAGGCGGAGAGTTCGTCGCCCTGGCCGGGCATCAGCGGGACGCGGCCCTTGAGATCGGGGAGCCCGAAGGTGTTCGTGCCGTCGCCTCCGTACGTGGTGCCCAGCACGGAGAACAGGGCGGTGTTCTGCCGGATGGGCATGATCTGGCCGATGCAGGGCGCCCAGCCCGATGGAATCAGACTGAACGGAAAGACTCGAATTTCACCAATGAATTGATCCATTCTGGCCTCCAGGGCGCGCGCTTCACGTGGGGGATGGGAACAGGCCGCTCAACGAGATGATGAAGTTCATGGCCAGGTAGGGTTGTAGATTGGTGTGCGGCTGGCTGTCCCCCGCCGCGAGGGCCGCCTGCGGGGCGAGCGGTTCGCTCGCCTGCCCTTCGTAGTACAGCTGAATCCCGCCGGCGGTCTGGGCCAGCACGTTCCCGCTGGGGGTCACCGCGCTGCCCAGGTTCGTGGAGGCCTGGAGGACGTGACTGTGCCCGGGGATCTGCTGGATCTTGAGCGTGACCTGCTCGGCGCCACCCGACTGGGCGACCTCGTAGCCGTTCCCCTGGTGCACGGGGACGCGGCTGCGCAGGTCAGGCAAGGCGAACGTCGTCTCCCCGTCGCCGCCATAGGTGGTGCCGATGAGGTTGAACAGCAGGTCATACGCCTCAATGGGCACGAGCTGTCCCATGCAGAACATCCAGCCGTCCGGCTCAAAGGACCCAGCGAACAGTCGAATCTCACCAATGTGGGGGGTCATGATTCAGCGCTCCGCGGGGTCTGTCGGTGAGGGGTAGGCGCCTTCCGTGGCCATGCAGAAAGAGAGCGTCAGGTACGGCTGCATGTTCTCGTGGGGTTGACCGCCGCCCACACTGGTAACGGACGTCGCGTCCAGCGGGGTGAGGGGATCGCCCCCCGGTCGGTACCCGCCGTTCACCGGGGCAAGCAGCGCGCCGGTCGGGTCGGTGGTGGTGCCGCTGGCCGTGCTGGACCCCTGCGCCGGGTGGGTGTGGGCGGGCAGCTGCGCCTGCGTGAGCGTCACGGTGGGGCTGCCCGCCACCTGCCCCATGGACCAGCCGAGACCCTCGTGCATGGGCACCCGGCCCTGCAGATTCGGCAATGCGAAGGTCACGCGGCCGTCGCCGCCGTAGAGCGTGCCCAGCAGCGAGAACAGAGCCTGGTGCTGGTTGATGCTGAGCAGCTGCCCGTTGCATTCCACCCAGCCCTTGGGCGCGAACGCGAAACTCATGAGCCGGATTTCACTCAGGTACGGATCGGACACGGAACACTCCTTGACTGCCGAATGGGGGGGGCTTACAGGGCCGGTTGCGGACAGGGCGAGTTGGCTGGAGCAGTGTTGGTGAACCCACCCGTGGAGGTATTGGCATTCGTCGCGTTCGACGCGGTGTTACGGGCAAGCAGGTAGGTGGCCAGATCGGTCTGCGATGTCGCGCCCAGCTGCGCGCCCGTATACCCGGGGTAGCGCGAGGTGGTGCCGAACCGCTGGTTCACCCGGATGCGGTTTTCTGACGTCGCTGAAAAGCCAAAGCCAGTATTGATGTTCAGGATGGTGTTGCGCAGCGCCGCTGTACTCCCGCCAATGTCCAGGCAGGCCTGATCGGTATCGTTGGGTGGGCCGGACTGCGTGCCGATGGTCGCCAGAATCGCCATGTGGGCGGCGATGGACGGCGACCCGGTCTGTTGCAGGTCGTTGCCTGTAATGGTCGCGTTCAGGGTTCCGCTCCCGCCGAAGCCCGTCGCGTCGCCGGTCAGCACGCGAATGACCCCGGCCGCCTGCCCGGTCACCTGCCGGATGGTGTTGTTGCGAATGGCGAGGGTCGTAGTCCCGGGCCCGTGATGGCTTGCGAAGATGCCCGAGCCGGCCGCGGAGCCTGAGTTGTTGTCGCCCGACACGCCGATGGCGTTGCCCTCGATGGTGCCCTGCATGAGGGTGCCCGCGTTGGTCCGGTCCGCGCTGATGGCCGTGCCGTTGGTGTGCCGGACCGTGTTGCCGGAGATGTTGAAGCTCAGGTTGCCCCCGGCCACCCAGATGCCGCCGGCTGCGGCCAGCGCGCCGTTGGTGTTGTCCGCGAAATTATTCCTGATTCGCGCGGTGCCCGACGCGCTCCCCTGCACCAGGACGTGCACGGCGTTCCCCCACCAGGCGCGCACGTCATTGTTGTCGATCTGCATGTCGGCAGAGCCGTCCGTGAGGTTCACCAGCAGCGCTGTGCTCCGCACGTCCTGCGCGCTGCCCTGCATGGTGAGGACCTTGTTGTTCGAGATCACCAGCGGGTTCAGGGCCGGTGCGGTCCCGCTGGTGTTGGTGATGTTCACTGCGTTGTACGCCGCGCCGTCCAGCTGCGAATTGGTGACGCGTACGGCGCCCCCCACGTTGACCAGTTGCACGGCGGATTCGTTGTACAAGCCGCTACCACTGGTTCCGGTCGTGCCGGTGAACTTCGCCTGGTCCAGGGTGAAGCCGCGCACACCGGTGCCGTATACGCCGTTGTTCTGACTGCCGGTGAAGGTCATCCACTTCAGGCTGACGCTGCTGGTGCTGTCGAGGTACACGCCGTTCCCGGCCGCCACTCCGTCCGCGCCCACTGAGTTTTGAATGGTGCCGCCTGAGCCCGGCGTTGTGCCGTCCCCCGTCACGCTGAGCCCGGCGGTCGCGCCGGTGTTCTTCAGGAAGATCCCGTTCGGGCCGCCCGTGGCGGTGACACTCTTGAAGTTCAGGCCGCCCGCGCCGATGGCGGTGTCCTGAACGCTCAGGGCCGTGCCGCCCGCGCTGGAGACCGTGTTGTTCGGGCCTTCGACGGTCAACGTGCCGCCCCCCGCCACACTCAATCCGTTCCCAGTGGTCGTCGTGACCGTCAGGTTCCCGTTCAGGAAGTTGACGGTCGCGCCGGTGTTGCCCGAGAGGGTCACCGCCGGGTTGGTGCCCGTCGTCAGCGTTTTGGTGGTGCCGGAGAACGTGTGCGTCCCGCCGGTATTACCGGTCACCGACACGCCGGTACATGCACTGGTGCACGACAGGTTGCCCGACAGGGTCGTGTTCGCCGCGCGGCCCGTGATGGTGGCCACGCGACCCGCGGAACTCTTGGACAGCGAGGCCGCCACGGTGACCGGGGCGGTGCCGCCCGACACGGACAGCGCGTCACCCGCGGTGTTCGACGTGTTGCCCACGGTCCCGCCATTGATGGCGACGGCGCCCGTGTTGGACGAGAGGGCAATGCCCTCGGCGGCGGTGCCGTTCACGGACGCTGAGGTGAAGGTGAACGGCGCGGCGTTCGACGTCAGGTCCAGGCCCCGGGCGGCAGACCCGGCCACGGTCAACGCGCCCACGATGAACGCCCCGCCACCGGCGCTGCCGACCGCACTGGCCCGGAACCCGGCGCCACTGGTCAGGGCGCCCGTGCTGACACTGCTGAGGTTCACGCCGTTCGCGCCGAGCGTGACGCCGCTAAAATTGACCGCGTTGGGCGCCGTGCCGGTGGTGCTGACCGTGTTGTTCGGGCCCGTGACCGTGATGACGCCCCCGCCCGTCGCGGAGAGGGCCGTCCCGTTCGCGCTCGTCAGCGCCAGGCCGCCACTGGTGAAGTTGATGGTCGCGCCGGCATTCCCCGTCAGGTTCAGCGCTGCGTTCGTTCCGCTGGAGGTGATGATCTTTGAAGAACCCGTGAAGTTCACGGTTCCGGCCGTGTTGCCGCTGACCGTGATGCCAGCCGAGCCGTTGGTTTTGCTGATCGACCCTCCGTACGTGAAGGTCGCGCTGCTCGCGTCGATGCGCACCGCTTCATTGGTGGGATTGGTGATGCTCGCGCTGCCCGTGCCGTCCGCGATGCGGATCGTTCCACCTGACCCGGAGGTGACGTCGATGCCGGCGTCCCCGCCGTTCAGGGTGGTTGCACCCCGGAATTCATACGTGCCGTCCGCGTTCTCGAATTGCAGGCCGGTGCCGTTGGTGGCCGTGAGGTTCTCTGTGAATGTCAGGGCGCCGGTGTGACCGTTGACGACCCGGAGCAGGGGGGCCGCGTTGGCCTGCTGGACCGTGGCGTCCACGGTGCCGGCAACGGTCCCGCCGTCCACTTCGACGGCGGTGCCAGTGGCGCCCGAAATGGTGCCGCCACCGACCGCCACCGTTCCGGTGATGTTCTTGAGGGTCAGGCCGGTGGTCGTGCTGTTGGTGCTGGACAGCGTGGAGAAGTTCCATTGCAGTTGCCCCCCCGCCAGATTCAGGGCCGGACCGCCACTGACGGCGAGGTTCATATTCGCCACGTTGAGCTGGCCAAAGTTCGACCCGGCGATTCCTGTGGCCCCCGTGCCCGCCGCGGAGATGCTGAGTCCGGCAATCTGGTTCGTGCCCGCCCCTGTGCCCGCAAGGGTCACGGCCGCGCCACTGGTGTGCCCGATCACGGGCGGCTGGCCAGCGGGTTCCACCGTGACAAGCTCGGCGCCTCCCTTGAAGGGCACCACCAGGGCCGAACCCTGCCCCAGGAGCGTCTGGTTGGCTTTGAGGGTGATCCCGGCGTTCTGACCGGTGCTCGTGCCGTCGCCCCGATAGACGTAAATGATGTCCCCTTCGCCCGACGCAGTCTGCGCGGCACTCAACGTCGAGAACGGCCCGGATCGGCGGCCGTCGGCGGTCCCTGCGGCGCTGGTGTTGTTGACGTACCAGACGCGCGGACCGATCGACAGGGGCACCTGCAGCGTTCCCGCTGGGGTGGTGCACGCGCCGTCCGACACCGAGTAGTTCAGGGTGTCCGTGACGTTTCCGTCGCCCACTTTGGGGTTGAACGTGAACCTGCCGTCCGGCTGGACGGTCACGTCCCCCCCCCGGGCGCTGGTGGCTGGGGCGGTGACGGTCAGCGTCGGGGCCGCCGCGCCGCTCAGCGGGCGGGCTTCCACGCGGGACAGCAGGCCTGAGCCGTTCACGCTGGTGTTCCCCACGACGGACACGGCGGGCAGGGCCGGGTCGTGAAGAATGAAGTCCCCACCCAGGCGGGACAGGCGCTGAGTGGTGCCAGCCACGGTGACGCTCGGGATGAACTTCAGGTTAGTCCCGGCGTAGGTCGAGCCGCACAGGGCCGCGACCTGCGCCGTGCCGAGTGCGGCTGCGCGCGTCGCGGCCTGCGTGCCCGCGCCCTGCTCCTCGACACTTTCCGTCACGCGGGTAACGGGATCGTCCACTGCCTTGAACATCATGCTGAACGTGAACGGGTCATCGCTGGCGTTCGCCTGGAGGGGCACTTTCACAGCGAACGTCACGGTGCCGTCAAACTGGTTCACGCCGGGATTGGCTGGTAGGGACCGGCTGCCCGGCGTGCTGGTGTTGCGGACGACAAAGCCGTATGGGAGGAGCCTGGTGACACCGAGCGCGGCATTGGTGGTGGGGGTGCTGAAACGGGCTGGATCGACCTCGTCTTCCGTGAAGATCTGGAAGTCCTCCCCGCCGGTCATGAGGGTCGGTTGCCCGCTCAGGCGGTCCAGGCGCATGCCGTGCGTAGGCAGGATCGTCGGGGCGATGCTGGGGGCCGCGTTCGTGCCGTCGAACTTCTTGAAGGTGCTCAGCGCGCTCTCGCTGAGGGTGGCGGCCGTGCTGGCCGCCATGAACGTGAGGTTGCTGCGGGGCGTGGTGTACGCCACGCCGTCCGTTCCGGCGTTGCGGACTTTGAACGTGGCGTACAAGTAGCGGTACCCGCCATTGCCGCGGGTGCCGCTCGTGAACGAACCGCGCGAGACGGCCTCAAGCTGAATGTCCCCGGTCGTCGCCTGCAGGCCCTGCCCGGCAAGGTGAGGTGGGACCCAGGTGGTCGCGCTGCTGCTCATTGCGGCGGTGCCGACGTCACTGAAGGTGATCTCGACCAGGCCGCGGCCGGGCAGTGGGGTCGGGGCGGGCGTGGTGGAGGGCGGCGGGGTCGGCACGGGCGCGGGTCCGGAGGGTGGGGGGACCGGGACTGGGGCGGTGCCCGTCACCGGGGCGTGCGGCGCGGTGGGGTGCGCGCAGCCCGAAATGAGGCTCAGGGTGAGGGCGGTGACGAGACCAAGGGACGTGACGCGCTTCATCAGCAGGGACCTCCGAGCGAGGCAGTGGGAGCCGAGGCTGGACCGGCCGTGCGCACCTGACACAGGGGCACGGCGTTCGTGCCGGTGTAGGTGGAGCCCTTCAGGGTCGCCACCTCCGCGGTCCCGAGGGCTGCGGCGCGCTGGGCGGGCGTCTGCGCGGCGGGCGTCACCTGCTCCTCGAGACTCTCGGTGACGCGCAGCAGAGTGGTGTCAGCGGCCTGCACGAGAATCCGGACCTGGTAGGGGTCGTCCGCCGCCACGCTTTGCAGGGGGAGGCGGTAGGCGAAGGTGACCCGGCCATCAAACTGATCTAGCGCGGGACTGGCAGGGAGCGAACGGCCTGTACCACTGGCGCTGCGCACCACGAACCCGTAGGGGAACAGGGCCGCTGGACTGGAGTTGGTCAAGGACACAGCGTCGACTTCGCTTTCCCGGAACGCCTGGAAATCCGCGGCCTGGGCATCGACGACAGCGGCGTTCAGCAGCGGGCTGTACTGCATCCCGTGCGTGGGGCGCATGCTCAGGGCAATGCTGGCGTCGGCGGCCGTGTTGTCAAACCGCACGAGTCGGGTGACGGCGGTGCCGCTCAAGTTGCTGGCGCTGCTGGCCGCGAAGAACGTGAGGTTCTGCCGGGCGCTCGCGTAGGGCGTGTCGCCCGAGGCAGAGGCGTTGCGGACCTCAAACGTGGCCGAGAGGTACCGCTGGCCGCCCGAGCTGCGGCTTCCGACATCGAAAGCAGCGGTGGCGAGGCTTCGCAGCTCGATTCCGTCCTCCAGCGCCGTGGTGCTCTGCGGCCCGAGGGCACGGGCGGGCTGCGCTGTGGCCGTGACGTGGGCGGTGCCCAGGCCCGTGAACGTGATCTCCATGAGCCCAAGTGTGCGGGCGCTGGGCGGTGGACTGGAATGAGAAGAGCAGCTGGCAAGTAGGGTGATGAGGCTCAGGAGAAGCAGGGACCCTGCCGGTAAGTGAATGCGCATGGAGACAGGCCCCTCCACAGGGCCGGAAGAGCAGAAGAGTGAGAGACCCGCTTTGACCGTCAAGGAGCCGACCGTTCAGGCACGATGGCCGCACTGTGCTGGAAGGGAGAGCGCCCTGATGGGGAGGGGTGACGTGCACCAGTGGGATCGCCTGAACACGACATGGGACGTTGGTGCCGCAGGTACCGTTTCAGAAGCCAGGTGGCAAGGATAGAGTTGAGCTGAAAACAAATTGATCACAGCGGTCCATGGGCTACGCGGTAGCGCCAGGAACTTGTCGCTCTGTGAGCCGGACACGGGCCGTCAGCCTGGCTTGCGGGCCAGGTACATGTGCCGGGAGAGCCGCCGCTCGGCCGTCAAGGTATGCACGCACCACAGGAAGTCCTGCAGCCCCGCAAACTGCGTCTCGTCCTCGGTCGCCAGCAGCGCCTCACGGTGCGTGGCGCGCGCGTCATGCCAGCGCCGCGCAATCTCCGCTGCTGCTGACGTCAGATCCTCCCACGCCACGAGGTCGAAACCAGCCTGGGCGATCAGGCGTTCATTCTCACCGGGTGGCACGTAAACGTACGTGCCAATCGAGGACCGCCGGGCTATCTCGGCGTGCGACACCAGACCCGTCAGCACCATCGCGTCGGTGTACAGCATCATGCCGCCCGGGCGCAGCACCCGGAACCACTCCGCGAGCAGCTCCGTGCGGCCTGGGATGTGGCACACGGCGTCATTGCAGATCACGGCGTCAAACGTGTCCGGGTCAAACGGGAGGCCCTCGCCAGCGTCAATCACCTGGAACTGCGCGAGGTGACTCAGCTGCCGCTGCGTGGCTTGGTCCTGCGCGGTGCGGACGCCGAAAGCGTTGACGTCCAGGCCCGTGATGGTGCAGCCTACCGTGGCGGCCAGGTGGAGGGCCGGGCCGCCTGAACCGCACCCCACTTCCAGCACGTGGGCGGACGCCGTGAGGCCCAGCAGCGTGCTGAAGTGCTGGAGTTCCGCTGCGGTCATCCAGCCGGTCTGTCCCAGATCATCGCCGTACGTGGCGGCGCGCACCGCCTGCTGGGCATCCGTGGCGTACTGGCTGTAGGACGTGTTGTACAGATCGACGGGGGCCGAAGCGTCTGATGTCATGGGTCTCCTGAAGGGGGAATTGCAGGCGGGCTGAACGGCGTCCCTGATGAGGACTGCTGCCGTATTGACGTGAGGTGCAGGGCCTGCCAGCAACGAGAGGCTTTAGGCGCCTCACCCTTCGGTGAACGCGGTGCATAGTCAGGCAATAGCGGGGCAGGGTGGCAGGTGGATGGTGGTGGAGACGACCAGTGAGGTCAGGGGGCTTTTCAGGGCGCAGAGGGAATCTCGTTCTTCAGGCAGCGCTGCCGCGTGCATAAGCGCAGACCCGGCATCTGAGATGCCTGAGTCTGCACCGGTGACCGTCAATCCGCCGTCAATCTGATCCAGACCCAGCTTCATGTAAGGGGCTTGCGCACCACCCGCCCCTGGCGATCTCGCTGAACGCGGCCGCGGACCTGGTCCGATCAGTGATGGCGGGCCGACACAGCACTCAGCAGGGAGCGCCCTGAAGGCAGATGGGCGACGTGCTCCACAGCGGCTGAGGGCGTAAGGTCTTTGGACCCCTCGGCGCGCTCACGCCGTTTCTCCTTGAGGTGCGGGCCCTGAACGGCTGGCCAGGAAGATCACGAGGCCAGCCACAAAGCACACGGCACCGGCGAAGAAGGCCACACCCGGCAGGTGCATGGGCGCGTCCGAGGCGGCGAAGGACGAGAACAGCGCGGTCGACAGGAGCGGTCCGGCAATGGCGCAGAGCGAGCCCACGCCACTCAGGGCGCCCTGCACAGCCCCCTGGGCCTCTGGGGGTGTCCGGCCCGCAATGAGCGCCTGAAGAGCCGGGGCGGCGATGCCGGCCAGCGCCCCAATGGGCATCGTGGCATACACCATCCACGCCGACGACGACAATCCGTAGGCCACGTACCCCAACACGCCCAGAACGATTCCCAGGGTCACCGTGCGCTCGGTGCCGAGTCGCGCCAGGACGCGCGGCAACAGGGCAACCTGCACGAAGGCGCTGACCACGCCCGCCACCGCGAGGGAGACACCGTTGGTGCCGGTCGTCCAGCCGTACCGGAGCGTGCCGTGCAGCACCCAGGTACTCGTCAGGAACTGCTGAGCGAGGTTCATGCAGGTGATCACCGCCGCAAGCACCGGGAGGCCCGGGAAGTGCCCCAGCACGCTGAGCGCACGCAACGGGACGAAGCTGGAGAGCGCCACCGGCGCCTGGTTGCGCGGTCGCGATTCAGGCAGCACCACAAGGCCATACACAAAGTTGAGCAGCGCGAGTGCGGCGGCCACTCCGTACGGCAGGCGAAGGCCGTACTGTCCCAGCAGTCCGCCGAGGGCCGGCCCAACGATGAGTCCGAGGCCGAACGCTGCGCCGGCAAGCCCGAAGTTTCGCGCGCGGGTCTGGGGCGTACTGACGTCCGCGATGTAGGCGTTGGCCACCCCAATCGTAGCGCCCCCGATGCCGCCGAGGGCTCGCGCGAGGAACAGCCAGGCGAGCGACGGCGCCAGCGCGGCCAGGCCGTAGGAGGCGGCCGTGAGCAGGGTGCTGGCGAGCAGCACCGGTCGGCGGCCCAGACGGTCCGACAGCGTGCCCAGCACGGGGGCCGTCAGCAGTTGCGCCAGCGAGAACATAGCGATGAGGAATCCGAGATTATGCGCAGCGAGAAGGGGATTGCCGGTCAGCTGGGTCACCAGTTGCGGGCCCACGGGGATGACGACGCCAAAGCCGATCAGGTCAATCAGGAGCGTCACGAAAATGAAGGGGAGGCCCGGCGAACGGGGAGTGGTCATATAACCTCCAGAAGTAAGGTGGAAGCGGGTGTGCCACGTTGAACCGACGCAACGTGGAGTAGGGGCAGACCAGGCCGCCCGGAGTGTTAGACGGCGGTCAGGGGATGGGCGGGTGATTGACCTCCTCGCAGGCAGGGTCTGCGCGGTGGAACGCGTGGGCGGAAACATCCCCGGGCCCGTGTTGGCAGGTGGTCCGGTCGACTGCGTGCAGCGCGCGGGCTGCGTCCTGAACGCTGGAGAGATCGCCGGCCACCACGGACGTGAAATGTCCGCTGTCGGCTGAGCGCCGAGGAGACGTTCGCATTCAGGGTGGCGTGGACGCACCTCATTCATGAGGCGTCGCAGGCTGGCCGACGCGCCGCTGGGGTGTGCTTCAGCTACCTCGGTGGTGGGAGGGGGACCTTTCGGGAACTGACACGAAGTGTGGGGTGTCCCCTTCCAGCAGGCTTCTGAGTGAGGTGAGCACGGGCAATCCCGGCGCCAAATTCACCGCGAAGACCCAGATTGACCGGGTGCCTGTATGGGCGTAGAAGATGATGAAGGTCGGGGCGAAGGTCGTCAGCTGTGCTCGGATGGCGAACAGTGGTCAGTGGTACGGGAGTGAGCCGCCACGTGTCCTAGCGGCTCACTCCCAGCCACAACCTAATATTACCCGGGTATAAAAGAAGTGTCAATATTACCCGGGTATTTTCATGAAAGCGTTTCAAGAGCAGGTGCGGTGCCCCCACTTGCCCAACAGCAGGGAGAGCAGATGTGAAGCGGAACAGGCCGGACGCAAGGGAACAGCTTGTCGGGCCAATCTCATCGCAGAAGCCGGCCCCTCGACGGCCTCTCCCTGACCGGCACGGTGCGCCGCCTCAAACAGGTTGGCGATCTCGATTCAGGACAGACTGCGCAGGTCCTTACCGACGAAAATCCTGGGCGCACGATGACTCCCTGTGCAGATGCGCCGCGCTCCCACCGGCGCATCCCCTACGCTGTGATCATGCGGCTCCTGCTCGTCGGTCTGTTCATCGCGCCTCTACTCAGTGGCTGCGGCAATCCAGGCACCCAAACGCCCCTGGTCAATCTCAGCCCTGACGAAGTGCGGCCCCACTACGTCAACGGACCACGGCTACCCTTCCCGGACTTCACGGCCTTCACGCTCGGCGAGACGTACGCCCTGAACGGCCTCGTGGCGTCCTGGCGCGCCACCCGCCCCGTGCCGCTCTACATGTTCAGCGCCACCGGCCAGGATGTTCCGGTCGGGGAGGTGCAGCCCGGTGGGCAGATCACGGGGACGGCACCCCTTGGAGGTGATCAGACGGTGCCACTCCTGCAGGAGCTGGGCACGGGCAGCAGCACGGTCCCCACCGCAGTCTGCCCGGTGCATGAACTGGATGCGCTGGCGACGGTCACCCTGCAAGTCTCGAGGCAGATGCCGCACTACAAGCTGAAAGACGTCACGGTGAGCGTCACGCCCCAGACCAGCCCGGTGACAACGGTAGCGCCCATCGTGCCGGATCTCACGGCGTATGGAGTTGTCGGCTGGCCGGACGTGCGGTGGGTGTACGCGGCACAGGACGTCACGGTGCGCGGTGAGCAGCGCTGCGTCTCTGGCTACAGGCAGGGCAGCACGCGCACGTTCGCCCAGGAAAACGTACGGGTGAACTTCTCACTGACAAGGGGGTGGAATGCCCTGCTGCGCCGGTCCACCTCGTCGTACGCCGGAGAGACCTCCATCCATGACGTGGAGTGGACCACGCTGCCCCGCGAAGCAGTGGAACGCTGGCGCTGACAGCACACCTGGGTCGAAGAAAGGCTACTGGGCCTGCGCGTCGTCTGATCTCAGCCGGGGCACTCGTCCGGCGTGTGTCGGTACGCGCCAGGGCGCCTCGTGGTCGTCACACTCGGGCGTGACCGGGCGACGCCACCCATCGTCGTTCACCTCGTGCGGTCAGCAGACCACGCCGTCCGTCACAGCGTCCACCCCATCAGCACTGAACAACTGCGGCCTGGAAGAGCGCTTCGCACAGCGTCAGTGACACCGCCCCTGCCGCTGCCGCCTTGCTGGTCAGACTATGCCTTATGGGGCGGGGCAGCGGACGTCCTGACCGAAGTAACTCTGACTGAGCTTGGCGTACGTGCCGTTGGCCATCAGGGTGGCCAGCGCCTTGTTCACGGCCTGTTGCAGATCGGTGTTGCCTTTACGCATAGCCATGCCAATCCGTTCGGGGAACACCACGTCCCCCAGCTGGAGTTTTCCGGGCATCACCTTGGCGGCGTCAATGGCATTGAACCGGTCCAGCACCATGGCGTCGGCGCGGCCGGCCAGGACCGCCTGGAGCTGGTCGTTGGTGGTGGAGAAGGTCTTGACGCCCCCAATGCCGGGCAGTTTCTGCACGTAGCCCAGGTAGGACGTGTTCACGCCCATGGTGACCACCTTGCCCTTGAGGTCTGCCAGGGTTCGGGGTCCGCCTGGGCGGGCGACCAGCACGCCGCCGCTGCAGTAGTGGGGGGTGCTGAAGGCCACGGCGTTCTGGCGCTGCGGCGTGATGCCGTGCGAGGCGATCACGAGGTCGTAACGGTCACGGTCCAGACCCAGCAGCAGGCTCTCGAACACCACGGTCGTCCACTGGGCCTTGACGCCGAGTTGCTTGGCGATGGCGTTGCCCAGGTCCACCTCGAAACCGCTGAGGGTCTTGTTCTTGTAGAAGTTGAACGGCGGGTAGTTGCCTTCGGTGGCCAGTCGCAGCACCCCGGACGCCTTGATCTGCGCGAGGGTGGCGGCCTGAGCTGGCGCGGCACTGAGAACGGGGACGAGGGCCAGCAGGGCGAACAGGCGGGGGGCACGCATGCGTTTCTCCTCAGGGGCAGGGGGGCTCAGGACAGGGCGGGGTGGTGGGCCGGGATGGGCACGCCGTGCCCGAAGGCGCCGTGCACGGCGCAGTTGCGTGCCGCCTCGTGGGCGCCGGCGTTCAGGGCGCCCGGCAGGTCGTGGTGGGTGGTCCAGTGGTGCAGGAACGCGGTGATGAAGGCGTCGCCGGCGCCCAGCGTGTCGGTCACCTGGGTGGGCACGACGGACTGCTTGAACACGGTGCCGTCCAGGAGGGCCAGGGCGCCCTGCGCGCCCCGGGTGACGACCACCACGCGCGCGCCCTGCTCGGCAACGCTGCGGGCCAGGTCGAGGGCCTGCCCGGTCTCGCCCTCACCGGCCGACAGGAAGGCCACGTCCAGCAGCGGCGCGACCTGGGCCAGCCCCCCTGGCGTCCACTCGGAGGAGAAGTCGTAGGTCAGCACCCGCGCGGCCTCGCGGATGCGGGGCAGCTGGTCGTCCAGGCCGCTGTAGAGGCTGCTGTGCACCACGTCGTGGGCGGCCACGAAGGCCAGGTCGTCGTCCGTGAGGGTCCAGTTGCCCTGCACGCCGGCGTCGCTGCCCACGAAATAGCGGTCGCCTTCACGGTGCTGGATCGCACTCCAGGAGGTCTGGCCCTTGACCTGTCGGCAGCGGGTGACGTCCACCCCCTCGGCCTGGAGCGCGCGCAGGATCAGCTGCCCGGCGGCGTCACGGCCGACGCAGCCGACGTAGCTGGCTGGGTGGCCCAGACGGGCGCTGAGGGCCGCGACATTCACGGTGTTGCCGCCCGGGTACATGACGCCCTGGCTCAGGTACACGTCCACGGTGTTGTCACCGATGCCGAGCAGGCGGGGCACGTCAGTAGTCCGTGACCCACATGTAGCGGCGGGTGTCCAGCGAGTGGTTGCGCTGGGCCGCGAGGTGCTCGGCGAAGCGGTTGAGCGCCGCCTGAAGCGCGTAGGGCGCGAACAGGGCGCGCACCTCCGGGTCAACGCCGGTCATGGGCAGGTCGCGGGCGTCGTACACCATCAGGCGGTCGGTGTACTTCTGGCAGAAGGTCAGGGCGCGCTCGGCCTGGGGGCGGCTGGGGTCCTCGCCCAGCAAGATCATCACGGGCGTCTGGGCATCCAGAATCTCAAAGGGACCGTGGAACCACTCGGCGGCCTCGAAGGGCACGCTGTGCAGCCACTGCATTTCCATCAGCATGCACACGCCGAACACGTACGCGGTGGTGAACACAGGTCCCGAGGCGAGGTGGTACAGGGTGTGGTCATCCTTGTAGGTGTGCGCGTCGGCCTGGCCGCGAGCGTCACTGAGCTCGGCCGATTCGACGAGCACGTCCGGCAGGGCGTCCAGGGACCGCAGGACCGCGTCGTGGAGGGAGTAGCCCTGGCGGCCGTCGAGCAGCCCGGCCAAGAAGCCCTGGAGCACGATGTAGATGCCGGTGTGGGCCTGCTCGGTCTCGCCCATCAGGAAGAGGTGGTCCGCCCCCTGCGCCAGTGGTTTGTCGGCGGTGGTGGTGACCACCAGGGTGCGGCAGGGCTGGTCCCGCAGAAACTGCGCGGCCTCCACGGTTTCCTGCGTCGTGCCGGATTTGGAGGCGAGGACCACCAGGGTGCGTTCGTCGAGGCGGGGGGCCAGGGCCAGGAATTCCGCCGGGAAGTACCGTTTGACCTGAAGGTCGGTCTGCGCCTGGTCCAGCCAGTACTCCAGGCCGAGCATGACGCGGTTGGGCGCGCCGCAGGCCACGAAATAGATGCGGTCAATCTGGTGGGCGAGGTTGCGGCCCAGGTGCGCCGCGGCGTTCTTGGCCTGCAGAGCGCCCTGGAGGCTGCTGACGATCAGGTCCCGGTCAATGGGGGTCGCCTGGACGGGTGGGCGGGTGTCGGTCAGGGTCATACAGCTCCTTGGTCTACTTGGTATAGACCAAGCCTACGACTGGTCACCCGCCCAGTCAAGTGCCGCCCAGCCTCAGGACGACGGCGCTGAACGGCCCTCCCCGATGTTGAACACCACTAGGTTCGGGTGATTCACCGACGTCAGGTACTCGAACGGCTGACCCTGCGTGTCCTGCACGACCGACCGGTACAGCAGCACGGCGTGCTGGTCCGGCAGGTTCAGCGCCTGCGCTTCCGCTGCGGTCGCCACCGATACGCTGATCACGCTCTCCCCCACCGCCGCCGCGATCCCGTAACGGTCTGCCAGCACCTGGTACAGGGACGCGCCGTCCAGCAGGTCCTGGGCCGCCAGCCCCGGCACCCGCTGCGCCGACAGGTAACTCGTCTCTAGGCAGAACGGCACGTCATCCACCAGCCGCAGGCGCCGGATCACGACCACCGGGCTGCCCGCCGCGACCCCCAGCTTCTCGGCCACCCGACCCGACGCCACGCCCGTCTGAAACTCCAGCAGGCGGCCCCCCGCCCGGCCACCCGTGGCCGCCACCATCTGCGTGATGCTGTGCAGGTGCGCGTGATTCAGCAGCCGCCGGACTTTCGGGCTGCTCACGCGCGTGCCTGCCGTACTGTCCCGCGTGAGCAGCCCCATCCTGACCAGCGCGTCCACCGCGCGGCGCACCGTCATGCGGCTCACGCCCAGGGTCAGGGCCAGCTCGCGCTCGGAGGGCACCTTATCGCCCGGCTGGTACTCGCCGCCCGTCACCAGGTCCTGCAGGTGCTGCTGAACCTTCAGGTACCGCCGTGGTGTTCCGTCATCCGTCATTGCTCCTAGCATGCCGCAGACACCGCGCGCGAATCACCCGGCAGGGCCGAGGCAGCTCGGGAATCGGTGCCAGCCAGATCCCACGCACACGGGCAGGCACGGTCCGGACCAGCGAACTGCTGACCTGTGAGGCCACCAGCTGGAGCGGCTCGTCAAAGACAACCGATGAGGACGTGGGCGGCCCCGGGGAAGACCACAGAGCTGAATGTCCGGTCAGTCCGGGGCCACCTGCGCCAGTGCCGAGAGCGGCCCGAAGATCAGAGCCTGGTGCAGCGACACTCCGGCGAGGACGCCATCGGCAGCAGCCAGGGAGGCGTTGCCGCCGCGGGAGGTCAGGTCCCCCGCCGCATACACGCCCGGTACAGTGGTCTGTCTGGAAGCGTCAGTCTGAATCCAGACGCCCTGAGGGCCTTCCTCGAACGCGCAGCCCAGCTGCTCCGCCAGGTCCGTGGCCGGACGAATGTGGGACGCCAGGAACAGGGCGTCGACCGGAATCAGGCGACCGTCGATCAGGCGCAGGCCGTCCAGGGTGGAAGCGGCGCCCTCCACACCAACGACTTCCTCAGGCTCGATCGTGATGCCGCGTTCAGCGAACTTCGCCAGGGTCACCGCGTCGGGCTGTGGGTGGCCGTTCAGGAAGAAGGTGACGGGTCCCCAGTCCGAAATCAGGAGCGCCTGATGCGTGGACAGCGGCGTCACACTCAGCACGCCCAGCCGGGCACCCCGCACCTCGTACCCGTGACAGTAGGGACAGTGCAGGACGGTCTGCCCCCAGCGCTCGGCCACGCCGGGAAGATCGGGCAGCTGGTCCACCACCCCGTGGGCCAGCAGGAGCGTTCTGGCGCGGAGCACCTCGCCGGAGGCGAGGGTGACGGTGAAGCCCTCGGCGTCCCGCTGGGCCGTGGTCGCCAGGGTGTCCAGCACCGTGACGTTCGGGTAGGCGGCCAGATCGGCGCGAGCGTCGGCGATCATGTGACGCGGCGGCCGTCCGTCCTGGCCGAAAAAACCGTGTGAGTGGGCGGCGAAGCGGTTGCGGGGCTGCCCGCCGTCGAGGACACAGACGGGGCGGCCGCTGCGGGCAATCTGCATCGCGCCGGACAGCCCGGCGTAGCTGCCACCGATCACCAGGGCGTCAAAGAGCATGGGTGTTCTCCTGCGGGGCACAGAGGGGCACGTGGAGTCGGGCGTGGAAGTCACTGGCGAGGGCAGCCAGCGTCAGGGTCTGAAGCCGCGCGGTGATGAGGGACTCCGCGTCCGCGAGGGTGTCGTTCAGGGTGGTGTTGACGGCCTGCTCAATCAGGCAGGTGGGGCTGTGGGAGCGGTTGCCGAGGGCGAACAGCGTCGGTGAACCCAGCGCCCGGTAGACATCCAGGAGGGTCGTCTGGGCTGGGTCGCACGCGAGTCGCCAGCCTCCTCCGTGTCCTTTTTCAGAGGTGACGAGCCCCGCGGACCGGAGCCCAGCCATGGTGCGGCGGACCACGACGGGGTTGCTGTTCAGGGCGCTGGCAAGACGCTCGGACGGCGTGGCGGTCTGGGCGTCCATCAGGTGGAGGAGCAGGTGGAGCACGCTGGAGAGTCGGCTATCGAGGCTCATGGCACATGCACTGTTACATGACGTTTGTGCGGTGTCAAGAAAGCGAATGGGTAAATCATCCTGCAACAGGCGCTGTTGTCCTCAGCGAATGACCTGACTGCCTGACGGACGGCCCAAGAGAAGTCATCCCAATGCAGGCAGGCCCACTGTTCAGGTCATGGCCACGACACCTAGAAGAGCTGGGTTCTCCAATCTGACATCGGAGTCGGCACCTCTTACAAGGCGCGCCGGCGCGCCCACGCGGAGGGAGAGTGGACCTGACTGCACCGGCTCAGCCTCGGCGAGCCAGGTGAACGGAGGCCGCTCAGGCAGGACCTCAGACGAACACACAGGTGCCCGTGCCGAGCCTGCTTACCCGGACGGCGCCTGCTCTCATTCCATTTCCTCGACCCGCCTGCCCCTCTTCAAGCGCGGTTTTCTGAGTTGATGCCAGCAGATGACGCTGAGGAGAGCGAGCGCGGCCAGTGCGGACCACACGGTTCTGCTGGTGTGATCCTCCGGCCAATCGTAGGTGGTCGCGACGCCACGCACGATTTCCCGAGCCAACGCTTCGCCGTTCTCTCCATTCGTCATGACGACGACGCCCTGCCCCGTGCGGGGATACATGACGGCCACCGCCCGGTACCCCTGATTGATGCCCGTGTGGCCGAACGAGAATGACACGCCGCGGCCCTGCAATTTCAACCCGAGACCGTACGCGTGACCGGACCACCACCGGGCCAGTCCAGGGGTGTGGTCGGTCAGCATCTGCCGCGTGACTTCCCGGCTCAGGAGAGCACCCTCGCGCGCATTCGCAGCTCTGGCGAGAGCCAGGAGCCACCGGGCAAGGTCACTCGGCGTTGACCACAGGCCAGCCGCGGCCAGTTCCGGGTACGTGTGCCACCGCCCAGCCAGTGGTTCACCTGTGGACGTGTGCGCCTGAGCAGCGAGCCCGGCCAGCCCCTCCGGGAGCGGCTGAGCGAACAAGCTGTGCGTCATGCCCAGTGGACGCAGCACCTGACGCTGCATCAACTCAGGAAAGGGCTGATGGGCGGTTTCCTCCATCAGGAGTTCCAGAACCTCGTGGTAGTGCTCCAGAGATGACTTCCAGAATCTGACCCTTTCGAAGAGAGGGACGAGCACACTGGAG
>NZ_BMPE01000033.1 GCF_014647435.1 Deinococcus radiotolerans
TACACTCACCTCATCGGCGAACGCTCGTAACGCCGCTTGAAGTCAAAACTGGAGCACTACCAGGCAGTGGCCAGCCCCGAGGGAAGACTGTTCACCAGTTGTTCCTTGCAGGCTTCCCTCAGAAACTACGGATGATGGCATGTCCAAAGTTCTTCAAGCGAAGCAGAAAACTGATTCTAGCAATGATCACTGCCGCCCCGATCAGACGACATGCCTCTGTAAGCTCACAGGAGCGCCGTAGAGGCCTTAGCGAGCTTGCCCATGGCATTGTGGATATTAGGAGGTCCCGCAGCCCCATTAACGACGCGTCCAGGCCCGATTCCGATCTGCTAGGCGCGTCACGCACACCCAGGCAGATCCTTCGGCACTCGGATACAACCATGGGCGCGCGGGTGTGGCTTTGCATGAGCACCACAGCAGAAACGCATCTCCTCCACGCACCAGTGCCCCAAGTTCATTAGGGCGCTTCAAGTCCTGTGACAACCAGGCGACTCTCGAGATGTACGCATCAAGGTCTATCTCGCCTGCCTGAATTCACGCCTGTGCTGGAGTCTGGAGGACCGCCTCAGCGCGTCTTGGGCAACGTGAATCCAAACGTCGCCCCTTGGCCAGGCGCGCCCTGCGCTGACACTCGTCCGCCATGCCGGGAGATGATCCGGCGCACGTTTGCCAGGCCCACCCCTGTCCCCTCGAACTCGTCCGCCCGGTGCAGGCGCTGGAAGACACCGAAGAGTTTGTCCTGATACCGCGCATCGAAACCCGCGCCGTTGTCCCGCACGGAGATGACCCACTCGTCCGGGCGTTCCTCGGCACTCACTTCGACGATCGCCTCCTCCCGACCGCGCGTGTATTTCAACGCGTTGGAGAGCAGGTTCAGCATCACCTGCCGCAACAGGTCATGATCGCCGGTGACCAGAGGTAACGAGTGAACATGCCACGTCATGGCTCGGTCCAGCGCATCGACCTCCACCTCGCTGCGCACGGACGCTACCAGCGCTCCGAGGTCCACCACTCCCGCACGCAAGGGCTGGCGGGAGGTGCGCGAGAGGTCCAGCATCGCGTCAATCAGGGTGTTCATCCGCGTGGCCGACTCATCGACCACCTGGAGGTACCGACTGGCCTTGGCGTTCAGGTCCGTCCCGATGGATTTGCGCAGCAGGTCACTGAAGCTCCGAATGTGCCGCACGGGGGTCCGCAGGTCGTGCGAGACGCTGTACGTGAACGCCTCGAGCTCCTCATTCGCGCTCGCCAGCGCCTCGGCCTGTCTGGCCAGCCGTTCACGTTCCCGCGCCAGGTCCTGCACCTGCTCGGCCCGGTCCAGCGCCAGGCTCAGGCTACGGCCCACCGTCTCGACCACCGCGCGGTCAACCGCTGACCAGCCAGCGCGCCCGAAGACCGCCAGACCGAAGATGCCCCGCACGCCCCGGGCTGTGCGGAGGGGCAGCATGGCCGTGGCCGTCACGTGCGTCATGTGAGGCGCCAGATGATCGGTGGCCTGATCGTAGACGTCCTGGTAGTACGGCTCGCCTGTCTCAAAGGGAACGCGAAGGTTCCCCGTCGTCTCGTGCGGCAGGCCTCCCTCGTGCGCGCGCTGAAGCTCGGCGTTGCCGTACTCACCCCGCATCCGCTTCACGAACCAGCGCTCGCCTTCACGCTCGTAGTAGACGGCGGCGTCCAGTGGAATGAGGTTGCCTATCCGGGCCTGGGCCCGTCCGATCAGCTCATCCGGGTCCAGGTCGATGGTCAGGTCCCAGGTCCACTCCTCGAACGCCTCCAGGGCGCGGGTGCGCGCGTCAAGCTCTGCATACTGACCCTGCAGGTCAGCGGCGAGCCGCGTGGCATGCAGGGCGGCCGTGAGTTGACCGCTGAACAGGTGAAGGAAGTCCCAGTACGCCTCGTCAAGGTGCTTGCGCGGGTTCAGTCCCAGAGCCAGCACCCCGAGGGCCTGCGGCTTGCCGGAGGGCGTCAGCGGGAGCACCACGAGTTGCGTGACCGCTTCTGGCCACGGCCCCGCGCACAGGGGGGCCACGGGAGCGACACACTCCTCGCCCGCGTGCAGCCAGGGCCGGACTTCCTGATGCCAGGACGCCGCCTGCTCATCCGTCAATCCGGTCGCGCCGGCTAGGTGGGCTGGCCCGTGGGCGCTCAGCCCGGACAGCAGCAGACAGGGCAGGTCGTACGGGTTGTCCTCGGCGACGGTCAGGGCGGCCTGCACGAGGCCCTGAGGATCGGTCGCGCCGAGCAGGGCGGCGGTAAGTGCCGCCAGGGTCCGGGTGCGGCGTGCGGCGATCACCCGCTCGGTGGTTTCAGTGACCGATGAGAACACGCCCTGCACGTTCTGGTCGACGTACACCGGGGTGTAGCTGACGTCGAAGTAGCATTCTTCCAGGTAACCGTACCGCTCCAGTGGGACCAGCAGGTTCTCGAACGCGGCGCTCTCACCCTGCAGGGCCGCGTCGAACACGGGTTTGAGGCCGGGGTACCCGTCCTGGCCGAAGATGTCGGCCGTGCGGGCACCCAGGGCGGCCGGGTGCTTGTCCGCGCCGAGGATGGGGCGGTAGGCGTCGTTGTACAGCGCGATCAGGTCGGCAGTCCACGCGAGGTACATGGGCTGCCTGGACGCGAGCATGAGGTGCACGCAGGTGCGCAGGGCCGCCGGCCAGGTGCTGGGCGGTCCGAGGGGCGTGGCGTCCCAGTCCAGGTGCTGCATGAGGACGCTCAGCTCGCCGCCGTCACGGAAGAGAGGGTCGAGGGGCGGGCGGGCGTCGGACGTCATAGCGATGCGGTCCAGGGTACCGTGCCAGGAGACGCTCAACCGTGTCTCAATGCGGGCGGGGCCTGACCCGCAGAAGACTTGCCCGGGGAAGTCCGTGACGAAGGGCGGCGCTCCAGCATCACGAGTGCTGGAGCGCCGCCTCTCGTCCACTCAGCTCAGTTCAGTCGATTCGAACTCGTCCCGGCGCAGTTGGTCCGGGTCTACTTTCGTGGGACGGGCTTCGGGCAGCAGCAGGGTCAGCAGCAGAGCCGCCACGGTGATCCACAGGCCGACTTTGTAGAGCAGTTCCACGGCGGCCGTGAAGGCTTCCTTGATGCCCAGGTCCACCTTGTCGATGACGGGCAGCAGCTGGGCGCGGGTGTCCTCCAGGCCTTTCAGGACGGGCGCGAGCAGCGCGGCGGGCTGGGTGGTCAGGGCGGTCTGCTCCTGCGCGGCGAGGTCCGCCTCGACCTGCGCGAGGGCCTGCGGCGCCCGCGCCCCAGCGCCGGTCTGCACCAGGGCGCGCAGGCGCTCGGGCGTCTGAGGATTGTTCGCCACGGCCGCGATGGCCGCCGCGTCCCGGCCGACGATGGCCCGCTGAAGCAGCGTGCGCTGGGTGCTGAATTGCGTCCTGATGACGCCCGGGAAGCCTCCCTGCCGGGCCACTTCCCGCAGAGGCGCCGGGGTCTGCGGATCGGATTGCAGGCGCCGCAGCGCCTCCTGATCCGCGTCTCGCAGGGCCAGGGTGTAAAGCTCGCGCTGCGTGTCGAAGCGGTCGCCCAGCTGCGTCTTCACCTGCGCCGCGTTGAAGCCCTGGGTTCCTGAGTGGCCGCTGGTGGGGCTCAGCTGGGTGCGGAGCGCGGCCGGTAGCGTGGCGGTCGCCGCGGCGACCCTGGTGCTGACGTTGTCTTTGAGCGTGCTGGCGAACAGCGTGCCCAGAATCGCCACGCCCATGGTGCTGCCGAGTGACCGCAGGAAGTTGTTGGTCCCAGTGGCCGCGCCAAGGTCACGCGGCTGCACAGTCCCCTGGATGGCCAGCGTGAGCATGGGCAGGACTGGCCCGAGGCCCAGGCCCACCACGATCATCTTCCAGGTGAGTTCGAACTGCGTGCTGCGCGGGCTCAGGGTCCAGCCCATCAGGGCAAAGCCCACGAGCAGGATCACGGTGCCCAGCAGGATGATGGGTTTGATGCGCCCGGTTCGCGCGAACGCCTGTCCCGCCACGATGCTGCTCAGGACCAGGCCGATGGTCAGCGGGAAGGTGGTCAGGCCGGCGTTGGTGGCCGATAGGCCGATCACGTTCACCATGAACAGCGGCAGGAACACGGTGGCGGCGAAGAACACCACGCCCAGCAGGAACGTGATGCCCATCGCCACTGCGAAGGTCTGGTTGCGGAACATGCGGATGTCGATGATCGGGTCAGCCGCGCGCCGCTCGACCGCCAGGAACGCGAGGAGAGACAGCAGCGCCGTGGCCCCGAGGCTCAGGATCTGCCACGAGCCCCACAGAAACCCGCTCTCACCGGGCGCGACGGACGTTTTGCCCAGAGAGAGCGCCAGCAGGAGCGACACGCTGAAGATGCTGAGCAGGGCCACGCCGGCCACGTCAATCGGGGCGCGCTCACGGTCCTGCTTGAGGCCCGGCATGAACAGCATGAACCCCAGAGCCGCCAGGCCCAGTGGCACGCTGATGAAAAAGACGTTGTGCCAGCCGAAGTGGTCGGTGACGTAGCCGCCCACGACGGCCCCCAGGACCGTGGAGAGGCTGAAGACCGCGCCGATGATGCCGATGTAACGGCCGCGTTCTTCCGGGGCGTACAGGTCAGCGATGACGGCGTACATCAGGCCGATCAGGGCGGCGCCGCCGAGGCCCTGGACGGCGCGGCCAGCGATCAGCGCGCCGATGCCCCCAGCCGTGCCGCAGAGCACGGACCCGAGGATGAACAGGACCGTGCCGAACACCAGGATGACCTTGCGGCCCCACAGGTCGCTTAATTTGCCGTAGATGGGCACGAGCGTGGTGCTGGCCAGCAGGTAGGCGGTGGTAATCCAGGAATAGAGGCTGTTTTCGATGCCGAGCGCCTGCTGGATGCTGGGGCCGGCGGTGGAGACGATCGTCTGATTCATGCTGGCCAGCAGGACGGCCAGCAGCAGCGCCGCCAGGCTGAGGTTCTTCTGCGCGGCAGTCAGGGCGACGCCCGGGGTCTGCCCGGGCGCCGGGTGAACGTGAGTCATGGGTGCTCCAGGAAATCTGTGTCGGTCAGGACATCAATGGCGGTGAGGAGGGCCGCGAGGCGCTCGGGGCTGAGGGCGTTCATGCGCTCGGCAATGGCCCGCCGGATGATCTGGCTGGCCAGGGTCGCCGCGGCGGTCCCGGCGTCGGTGACGTTCAGGCGGGTGCGGCGCGAGTCGGCCGGGTCGAACTGCCGTGAGACGTACTGCTGCGCGATGAGCTGCTCCAGCAGCCGGCTGAGCTGCGTGGGGATGATGCCCAGCTGGGAAGAGAGTTGTTTGGGGTAGACGGCTCCATGCTCGATGGCTTTCAGGATGAACAGCCGCTGGAGATCCAGCGCCGTCTCCTGCGCCAGCGCAGGGGACACCAGTTGTTTGAGGCGGCGGTTCAGCTGCCAGACGCCGCCCAGGAAGCTGGACACCGCGTCATCGGAGAGAGAGGAGGGGAGAGGAGCGCGCACCCTGTCAGCAGACGGTTCGGTCATGGCCAGTGTTACCGGGCCACCAGGACGTCGACTGGTGAGGCGTGACTGACCATGTCGGCGACGCTGCCTGCCAGGGCGGCGCTCCAGGCGCTGGTGTGGCGCCGGCCGAGCACGATCAGGTCGGCGTCCACTTCCCGGGCCACGCTCAGGATCGCGTCTGCGGGTTTCAGCGCGGTGATGAGGTGCTCGTGCACGTCCAGCCCGAGTGAGCGGGCGTCTGCGGCGGTGCTGTGCAGGTGCCGGTTGATGCGCTGGTGGGTGTCCTGCGTGACCCGGCCGTCGAGGTCGCTGCTTCCCGCGAAGGCCGCAGTCACGTTTTCGAGGCCGGGGCGGCCCTGTGGGATGACGCTGACGATATGCAGTGGTGCACTGAACTGCAGTGCGAGGTGAGCGGCGCGCTGGGTCGCCACCTCGGAATGGGCGGCGCCGCCGGTCGCCACGAGGATGCGGCGGTACTGAACACCTGGAAGATCGGGCATACGCTCACCCTACGTATATAGTTATCAAAAAGCAATAGATATTCGAAGTGTACATTAATGGGCTGGGCCGCCCTCCTGACGTGAACTCCTGTCTGCCACAGGGCTCTCTGTGCGCGGTCGTCTGGCCTCCCGTGCGTCAGCAAGAGTTCCTCAGGTCATCGAAGCGCTTGTCCTGACCCGCGGGCTCCTAACTGATGACCCCACCGCAGCCTCAACGCCTCACCGAATCATCGGGTCGCTGTCCAGGGCGAGGAGCCCGACGGTCGGCGTCCCGGCGACTGTCTCGGGCTCCTACCGCGGCGGCGTGGGGAAGTGACAGGGGCCCCTGAAGGTCCGAGAGGCGTGCCACCCACTCCATGGAGGGAGTTGACGCTCAGATTGACGCCGGATTGACGCCTGGCTCTTTAGCTTCGCCTCATCCGACTCGAACAGTCCGGTCGCGCCTGGCCCACCGACCGAGGCCTCCCTGCCGTCACGGCCCGCTTCAGCTCAGAAACAGATCCACGATTGAAGGAGATTCATGCATTCTCATCTCAAAGTCCTCCTGCTGGTCCCGCTGCTGCCGCCTGGCCAGCAGCAGACCTCACGCAGCCCCATGTCAGCGGCAGTCATTCTCCTGAGCCGGCTGTGACCAGCGGGGTCGCACGGGTGTCTTTTCTGCGTGCCAGTGTGTCTCTGTCAGGGCTGCTACGCCACGTTACTTCAGCCCCAGGAGGCGGAGCAGCGGACCTGGTACCTCCAGTCCCTGCCCCCGCCGCCGAGATACTGGCCTTCACATTCCGTGGCCGGACCGCCCGCCCCGCCCAGTGCCGGAGCGTTGTTAGGCAGGACCCGCCTGGCCTGACCAGCAAGAGTCCAGATGATCCAGTGCGCTGAGCACGTCGTTAATGGGGACTTAATGCTCTCCCTGAAAAGCTGATGGGCGCACCCCCCGCACTGCACGCCGTCATCCAGCTGCAGGCCGGTTGCCCGCCGTCTCCGGGTCAGAGAAACCTACGGCCCGCGGTCGCCTCGACGGATGGTAAAGGACGTCAGAATTGAACCTCACGCCTGATTCACCCGCTGTGTCTGCACAGCCGCCCACCGCTCCTGTCGCTCGCCGACTGGCCCGCACCGGTCGGCGGCTGGGATGGCTCACCCTCTGCTCCGCTGTGGCGCTCGCGGGAAGCGCTGACGCCAGCGGAGAATTTCACGTGAAGGTCTACAGCTACGCGGCCCCGCAGACGTTCCTGGACGCCGTCAACGTGCAGTTCAGGCTGCAGTCCCCGGGCGGCGGCGCGAGCAGTTACGCGGCCGAGGTGCAGGCTGATTCGCGCCAGCAGGCCCTGACGGCCCGTTACTCGTCCGGCCGGAACGCCTTTCAGGTGCAGGCCCGCCGTCAATCCGACCCGGTCCAGAAGAGCGAGACGCGGTCCGGCACGTTCGCCTACAGCTACTCGCCCACCGTGCCGGCCACCGGCGTGGCCCTGACGAACCTGTCCACGTACTACTCGTACAGTGGGAGCCGGTCCGCCACGCAGTCCACGCAGGTGCACTCGGGCGGACTGAACGCGGGCGTGCGCTTCTCCGACCAACTGTTCGGCTCACTGAACGGCGCGGCCACCCTGGTGGACATCCAGGCCGGAACCTACAGCAGCGTGCAGCGCAGCGCCACCCTGTCCGGCTCACTGAACTACCGGAAGGACGCCACCAGCGCCTCCGCCAGCCCGAGTCTGACGGTCGCGGAAGGCAAAACCCGCTGGACCGTGGGCGTGAATGCCCGCACCTCCCTGCGAGACGACCTGGCCCTGTCCGGGACCGCCACCCTCAGCTCCACGTCCCCTCCCACCGCCTCCGCCGACCTGCAGTACGACGCCAGTGCCCTGCTGGGAGAGGACACCCCCAGAGGCAAACTGAGCGTCGGTGCGGCCGTGACCGTCCCACCCGCGTACACCGTGAGTGGCCGCGTCCGGACCACTGTCAACCCCAACCTGAGCCTGGGCGGCAGCGCCTCCTTCACGCCTGCCACCCGCGACGTCACCTACGCCGCCGACGCGTCCGGAAAACTCGGCCCGGTGTACATCAGCGCGAGCACTTCACTGAGCACCCGGCCGAACACCGATCCGGCCTTCAGCGTCAACACGTCTGTCAGCAGTCAGGCGGCGCCCGCGTACGGATCGCTCTCCGTGAGCTACCGGCGCCAGGGCCTCAATCAGAGCGGTAACGCGTCAGGCACTTTCGGGTACCGCACGGACAAGCTCGACCTGAGCACCACCCTGGCCCTGACGGCCACCCAGAGCGCGGGCTTCACGGGCGCCGGGCAGACCCCGACCCCCGGCCCGTGGCAGATCAGTGGCTCCGCCGACCTGACGGCTGCGTACGCCGTTCAGCAGAACCTCGACGTGTCCGCCAGCCTCCGGTACGAACCCGGCTCTGGCACCACCACACCCACTCGACTGCGCTACGGCGTGGGACTCCGGTACCGCTTCTGATGACAGATGACCGGTGGAGGACCGATATGAATCAAGGTTGGAGGCCAGGGACTGTCCTGGCACACTCGTTGGGGGGACGGCACCTGCTCCTGACCCTGTTCGCCCTGGTGATCAGCTGGAGCGGGGCGCAGTCTGGGCCAGGACCTGGGCAGACGGCGCCGACCATCACGCTCAACAAGACCAGTGCGGCCTTCGGTGAGCGGCTGACGGCCCTCATCTCGAACGGAAGTTGTAGATCAGCGTCAGATATAGGCAGGGATTCTGGCATCGTCACCTGGTACTGGCCAAATGGTCAGTCCAGCACGCTTCAACTCACCGGTTATCAGGGACCAGGCGCGCAGTACCAGTTCGAGACCTTTCCTCTCGCGGCCGGGCCTGTGCGGTTCACCTATGATTTCGCCTGTCCATGGACCAACAATGCCTACGTTACGTACACATTCATGCCGTCGGTCACGGTCAATAAGCTTCAGCTGACAAGCGATACGACGCGCTTCGAATCCGGTGAAACGGCAACGGTTGGCATCACCAATGCAGCCAAGGACGTCATCTACACGATGAACTGGGCAGACGGCGTTGATACCTGGGTCGGAGACGGCTCACCGAATCACACCTTCCAGCATGTCTACCGCCTGGCCAGCCCGGGCACCTTCCTCTACACCTCGTCCATTTCCAGCAAGTTCACGGTGACCACCTACGCCGGTACGCACACGGAGAACGATCTGGGCTACCAGATCAGCCACGTCATCAGTCTGCCCACAGTCTCACTGAATACCCCGGCGACCACCACCGCCCTGACAGACGTGTCCCTGACCTACAACGACCTGGTTGTCGGCAGGACCTACACCGTGAACTGGGGCGACGGTACCGCGCAGCCACTCGTCGGCACCACTGACCCGCTCACGGTGACCCACCAGTACCGCAAAGACGGCCTCTACCAGATCACCACGGTCGGCTCGAATAACTTCTCCAACACGGCCCCCCTGAACATCACCGTGAAGTCACCACCCCCCACCTTCACGGCCACGGGCGCCACCCTGACCGCCACGCTCGCCTTCAGCGGCCTCCAGAGCGACACAGACTACACCGTGGACTGGGGCGACGGGAGCAGCACGTCCCTGCTGCGCAATACGCCAGGGCAGCAGCCCACCCACGTGTACTCGGCTCCGGGCCCCTACACGATCAGACTGTACGGCCCGGTCCCGCCGGCAGGCACAGGCGTGCTGGCGACCACCACCTTCACCGCCACCCTGGGCGCCGTGACCCTCAGCGCCGCACCTCAGCGGCCCGTCGTGGGGGAACAGGTGGTGGTCACGTTGACGGGCCTGGCCGAATCAGCCACGTACCAGCTGAACTGGGGCGACGGTGCGGTCGAGTCGGTGACCGGACAGACGAGCACCTCACGCTCGCATGCCTACGCGGCGGTCCAGGATTACACCATCACCGTGACCAACGCTGGGCGGACCCTGGGGACGACGGCTGTCGCCGTGCAGGTCCCCACCCCCCTGCTGACGCTCGCCTCTCAGGGCCTGACCGTCACCCTGCAGGCGCAGCGTCTCGTGGCAGGCGCCACCTACACCGTCAACTGGGGCGAGGGGACGCCCGAGCCCCTGACAGCCACGGGCACGTCCGCAACCCTCACGCACGCCTACGCCAGACCCGGCACGTACGCGGTGACGGTAACGCCCGCCCGGGGCTTGCCCGCCACTGACTCCGTGACCGTGATCGCCGCTCAGCCCAGGCTGACCCTCACGCCGCCCGTCGCGGACACCGATCAGACGGTCACGGCGGCCATGGCGGATCTGATCGCCACGCTTCAGTATACCCTGGACTGGAAAGACGGCACCGCGCCCGTCACATTCACCGCCACCGGTCCCCAGGCGACGCAGACCCACGCGTTCTCCACGCCCGGCACGTACCAGGTCGAACTGACCGCCGCTGGCGTCAACCCCACCACGGCACCCGCGACCGTGCGGCCCGGCACGCCCACGCTGTCCCTGACCGCTGACACCCTGACGGCCACGCTGACGGTCAGCCGCCTGATCACGGGCGTGCTGTACACCATCGACTGGGGCGCAGGCGTCACCGAGCGGTTCACGGCAACTGGACCGGCCATGACGTTCACCCACACGTACAGCGCCCCCGGCACGCAGACCGTGACGGTCACGCCCGACGGTGGCGTGGCCGCGACCGCCAGCGTGACGGTAACTGTGCCGGTCCCGACGCTGAGTGTCACGCCCGCGGCGGGCGTGACGGACACGGCCTTCACCGCGACGCTCGGGACGCTGGTGCCGAGCCTGACGTACACGCTCGCGTGGGGGGACGGGGCGACCGAGACGATCACCGGGGTCCGCACCTTCACCCGTGGGCACACCTACGTCACGCCCGGATCGTTCACGGTCACCCTGAGCACGCAAGGCGCGGCGCCCGTGACCCAAACCGTCACGGTCCGCGTGCCCGCACCGGTCCTCAGTGCGGTCAACACCAACCTGACGCTGAGTGTGCAGGTAAGCCGACTGGTGAAGGGCGCGACGTACCGCGTGCAGTGGGGGGACACGCAGGAGCAGACCCTCACCGCCGCGGGCAGCGACACCACCCTGACGCACAGCTACGCTGCGCCCGGGTCGTACACCGTGACCGTCACCCCGGACCTCGGGGACGCGGTGAGCCTCACGGTCGACATGCAGTACGTCAGCGTGGCCGCCCCGACCCTGACGGTCACGCCCGTGACCGCGACCGTGTACGCTGAAGTCCGCGCGGACTTCAGCGGTCTGATCCCCTCCCTGACGTACACCCTGGACTGGGGGGACGGGCAGCGCGACACCGTGACCGGTGTCGCCGCCGGTCAGCAGACGCATACGTACCCGCGTGCGGGGACGTATGCGGTGAGCCTCAAGGCGCCGCAGTCTGCGGTGGCGATGACGGGCGTGACCATCACGCAACCCGTGCCCGTCGTGACGGGCACGAGTACCGCCCTGGACGCGCAGGTGACCGTCACGGGTCTGGTGAGAGCCCTGACGTACCGCCTGGAGTGGGGGGACGGGACGCCCGCGGTGGACTTGACGGGCGTGGACAGCCGGACCGTGACGCACACGTACGGGCGGCCGGGCCTGTACACCGTGACGCTGAGCGTGCCGAACGGCGCGCCGGTCACGACGACGCTGACGGTGACGGTCGCGGCGGCGACGCTGAGTGCGGTGTCGGACGCGCTGACGGTCACGGCGAGCGTGGCGGGCCTGGAGGCCCGCCTGGCGTACACGCTGAGCTGGGGGGACGGGTC
The DNA here is from genome assembly GCF_014647435.1 of Deinococcus radiotolerans. Lineage (NCBI taxonomy): Bacteria > Thermotogati > Deinococcota > Deinococci > Deinococcales > Deinococcaceae > Deinococcus > Deinococcus radiotolerans. The sequence continues at coordinate 11,700 of NZ_BMPE01000033.1, forward strand.
GAGCAGCGTGGTGAGCGGTAAGGCCGCGGACACGTTGACGCACACGTACGCCCGGCCCGGGACGTTCACCCTGTCCCTGACCACCCCGGGCACGGCCCCCGTCACCACCAGCGTCGCCATTCAGGTGAAAGCCCTGACCGTCGTGGTCGTGGCGCCTGAACTGCGCGCCAACGCCGTCCTGAGCGGACTGCTCAGCAGCCTGACTTACACCGTGAACTGGGGGGACGGGCAGCAGGACACGGTCTCCGGCCTGACCAGCACCACCCTGGTTCACACGTACCTGAAGCCCGGACAGTACACGGTGACCGTCACCGCACCCGGTCTGGACCCCGTCACGACCACCTTCACGGCCGGTCTGCCGCCGCAGGAAGTCATCACGCCCACGCCGGGCAGTTCGCCGGACGTGCTGGACATCCGTATTACCGGACTGCTGACGGGCGCCAACTACCTCCTCGACTACGGGGACGGTCAGGTCGAGCAGCTGGCCTTCACAGGCCAGTCGGGCCGCTGGACGCACCGGTACGCCCGGACGGGCCTGTACACCCTCACCCTGAACCTCCGGACCCCGGACGGCGTGACCAGCGTCCGGACGATCACGACCGTGCAGGCCCAGCTTCAGCTGGCGCTGAAGGCCGCCACCGTGGCCTTCGAGGGCGGTGCCCCGAACGCCACGCTCACGCTGAAGTCCCTTGACCCGGTCGCCGTGCGCCTGACCGTGGAGTACACCGGCAGCGGCAGCCTGACGGGCACTTGGTTGCTGGACGGCCAGGCCGGCCCGACCGTCACGCTGAATCTGCCTGATGGCAGCACCACGGCGACGGCCACGTACACGGTCTCGCCGCCCAGGCCGGGCAGCCATACGCTCTCGTTCCAGATTGCGGACGTCACGACCAGCTGCGCCGCTGCCTGCCCGGCACCGACCCTCCCTGGGGCGAATACGGTCCGGTACACCCTGGACAGCCCGAGTGTCCTCCAGTACGGCGGCCTGGACGTCACGGTGACCAGCGTCACGAACCTGAACCTCCAGACGTTCGCGGGTGAGGGGACGGTTCGCCTGATCGTGGGCGGCCTGGACCTGGGGTACCAGCGCGTCACCATGACGAATCTTCAGGTGACCCGCTCGGAAGCGGGGTACAAGGTCACGGGGGGCGACCCGACCCGGGTCAACCTGCAGAACCTTGCCCTGCGCCTGCTCAGCCTGGGTCAGGCCGATGTCCGCCTGACGTCCATGACCCTCAGGGCCGACGGCGCGGCGCTCAGCGGCACCGTTCAGCTCCCCGGCGGGGCGGGCGGCACCGGCACTGGCCTGACCTTCACGGACGCGCCCCTGCAAGACGGCGGCGAGCTTCTGGCCGACCTGAAGGGAACCGCGAGCAGTCTGGGCGTGCTGACCATCGGCACTACGGGCATCAGCGTGTCGGCCGGCGCCGGTGTACTTGACCTGTCAAGCAAACAGAATGCCCCTGGCCTCAGCAGCGCGTACGCGGCCGACGCGGCCCCCACGCTGGACTGGAAGGGTGTCGTCCTGCCGGGCGCGGGCCTGACCGTCGGCGCGCCCATCGTCTCCGGCACCCCCAGCAGCGTGAGCGGCCTGGTGGCGTACACGCTGGGCGGCTACGCCACCGCCTTCGAGATCACCTCCACGGGCCTGAGCGTCGGCGGCTGGGCCATCAAGTCCGGCCCGCTCAACGTCACCGTAGCGGGCAGCGCCATCTCTGGCGTCAGTGGCCACGGCAGCCTGACGGTCCCCATGGTCAACGAACCACTGGACGTCACGATCAGCTGGAACCCGCAGCTCGGGAACCCGGGCGCGAAATGGGAAGTGACGTCAGGCGTCGCCGTCGCCAACCACAACTTTGGACGCACGTCGCTGGCCCTGGGCCGGCCCTCGTGGGAGTTCGGCGGCGACGGGAAGGCGAAACTGGTCTTCTCGGACGCCAAATGGAATCTGGGCGGCGTGAGTGGCGCGGAAGTCAAGCTGCCGCTGTACAACCTGACTTTCACCACCGACGGTGGGGTCAGCCTGAACGGCGAGACCTGGGCCAGCGCCACGGGCCTGACGAACCTCAGCCTGTTCGATTACCCGTTCCCCGCCGCTGAAGTCGGCGCTCGCCGCGAGGCGGACGGCCAGTACACCCTCAGTCTGCGCGGCAAATTACAGCTCGCCGAGGCGCTCCCCCTGAACGCCGTGGCGCAGCCCATCAGCTTCTGGGTGAAAGACGGCAAAGACGTCAAGATCGTCATTGACAAGATCCGCATCTTCGGCCAGACCAAGACCGTGGATTACGACGTGTCGGTCAGCGCCATGTTCAAGGATGAAAACACCCTGGAATTCATCGGGGAAGGCTCCATCAAGATTGCCAAGAAGATCGCCGTGGCCACCAAAGCTGGCTTCGGGCGCGACAACGGCACCAGCTACGGCTTCTTCTGGGCCTCGGTCGCCTCGTCCGGCCTGAAACCCTTCGTGACCGTCGGCTCCGTCGGCTTCTACGAGTTCAGCGGCGGCGTGGGCATCAATATGGTCTGGAAGGACGGGAACTTCGACGCGCCACCCGTGAAGGCCATTCCGCCGGCCGGCGCCACCCGCGCGGTGAACGTCGCGATTCAGGCCGGCACCGTGTTCGGAACGGCCATCGACAACGGCACCACCGCGCACTTCCGCGGCACGCTGGGCGTGGATTCCGAAGGCACCGTGGCCATCAAGGCCGTGGGCTGGCTCTTCACTCCGCTGCAGCTGGGCGCCCTCGGCACCTACTCGTCCGGTGTTGCCAGTGCGGCCGGCGGCAACCTCTCGACCGTCTCGACCAAGGGCAGCCTCTCCCCCCAGGTGGCGGCCATGATTCTGCTCAGCGTGCCGCCCGAGAATCCCGAGAGTGGTTACCTGCTCGTGCAGGGCTGCGTGGGACCCGCCGCCCGGTCCTCGGTCGGCGGGCTGGACTGCACGCTCAACCGTGAACTCGACTTCTACGGCATCGTCTCGGTCAGCGGCTACGCCGAGATGTACATGCCGTTCTCCGGCAGCGGTCAGCGCGTGTACCTGGGCACCAAGGCCAACCCGATCAGCGTGCGTCTGCTGTCGATGAAATCCGGCAGCACGACCACCACCACCACCAAGGAAGTCAAGAACGCCGACGGCACCGTCACGCCCGCGACCACGGGCACCACTGCCAACACGTCCTCCAACACCGCCGCGGCGGGGACCAGCAACACCACCACCAGCCGCGCCGACGGCATCGGGTACAACGGCTACCTGATGGTGGACGGCACCAAAACCAGCGTGGGCGTGGGCATGAGCATGGCCTACAGCGTGGGTCAGAGTGGCACCGGCGCGATCTGCGACTGGTTCTGGTACGCCAACGCGCACCTCGCCCTGAATGCGGACTTCACCGTCACGTACGACCCCACGTCCCTGGACGCCTCCGTGACCCTCAGTGCCGGCGCCGCCGCGGGCGCGGGCGCGTGCGGCGTCCGGGTCGATGTGGGCATCAACATGTCCATCACCGGACGCCTCTACGTCTCGGCGGCCAGCAGCTTCATCGATGGCACCGCGTCGGGCACCGTGATCATGCCGGTCATCCCGAACATTCCCTTCAGCGTCAGCGGTCGAGTCAACTTCTAAGGGGCGAAGAGGGGGCGGGGGCTCTGGCCCCACCCCGCCCCACTCAGCCCCACTTCAAGAGGCCACAGTCATGCGAACATCCCTGCTCCTGCTCACCCTCACGGCCACCCTGGGCGTCGCGTCGGCCCAGACGAGCGCCACATCCAAAGGCAGCTCAGACAAGACAGGTGTGGCGGCCCTGCCCACCCCGGACGGCGCCCTGCTGCGCTGGGCCCTGCCCGGCGACGTGCGGCCCGCCCGGGGGTTCCGCCTGCGGATCAGCGGGCCCGGCGGCACCCGGGACCAGACGGTCGCGTCGCCCCAGCCGTACTCCGCCGCCCTCGGCCTATCTAAAGCGGACTACGACGGGCTGATCAGCGTGTACGACCAGCCGCCCAAAAACGACTCGGAACGCACCCAGCGGGCCTTTTTCAACCTGAACGTGGTCGCCCGGCCCGCCTACGCCCGCGCCCTGGGCATCATGACCACCCTCAAGGGCCTCTCGCCAGGTCAGTACACCGTCACCGTGACCGCCGTGGGCGCCACCGAAACAAAGGTTGGCGAGGCCACCTTCAAGACCGGGGCGACCCCCGCCGTTCCCGCGCCCGGCACGCCCAGGGCCAAACCCGGCCCCGCCGCCGTGCAGCTCAGCTGGGCCGCGCCGCCACCCAGTTCCAGCAATCTGGTGGTGGCCTATCGGATCTACCGCGCCAGCGGCGCTGGCCCCTACACCCTGCTGCAACCCAGCCCGTTCTTCCTCTCCAGCCAGCCGGGCGGGGATGTCTTCAAGGACACCGATCTGAACGCCAGGACCACCTACCGCTACCAGGTGGCCGCCGTGGACCTCTTCGGACGAGAGTCCACCCGGACAGCCCCGGTCACGGTCACCACCGAGACCGTCACGGTCCTGCCCGCCCCCGACGACCTTCAGGCCACCGTCAAGGAACGCGCCGTGACCCTGCGCTGGACCGCACCGAAAGACAACCGCATCACGCAACAGATCGTGGTACGCGGCACCGACCCCACCCAGCCGCTGAGCGCACTGGCCGCACTCCCCCCGGGGGTCAGCACGTACACCGACTCCACTGGGCGCCCCGGTGAATCGTACGTGTACGCCGTCGTGACCCGGGACGCCGCCGGGCAGATGGGCGCGCGCAGCAACCTCGTCGGCGCGCGGCCCGTGAACACCCGGCCCCCCGCTCCGCCCTCAGGCGTCACGATCAAGGCGACCACGGCGGCCCTCACGCTCAGCTGGACCGCGAACCGCGAGGAGGACATCGAGGGGTACCAGATCTACCGCAGCGAGTCGGACGCGGCGGGCGCACCGTCTCTGCTGGTGAACACCTCGCCCGTCATGGGCACGACCTTCACCGACCCCCTGGTCGCCGGCCTGCAAACCCGCTACACCTACCGCGTCACCGCCCTGAACACCTCACAGGCGGAGTCGGCCCGTTCGGCGGCCGTGTCGTCCAAGCTGGTGGACAGGACGCCCCCACCCGCGCCCACCCTGCTGCCCGTGACCGTGAACGCACAGGGCGTCACGCTCAGCTGGACGCAGGCGGCCCTGCCGGACCTGACCGGATTCAGCGTGCTGCGCGCGACTGGCAGCGCCGCCCCGCAGGAACTCGTCCGCCTGAACGCAGCGACCCGCACGTACCGGGACGCCAGCGCCGCGACAGGGGTGACGTACGCCTACAGTGTCCGCAGTCTCGACGCGGCCGGCAACCTGTCCGCACCCTCAGCTCCGGTCAGCATCCGGCGCGCCGGCACGGACGCGCTGGACGCCCCTCAACGCGTAACCGTGCAGGCGCTTTCCACCAGCCCGGGCAACCGCGTCCGCTGGACGGCCGCCGCGGGCCTGTCCGTCGTTGTCTACCGGCTGGACCGCGCGGGCAGTCCGTCCCTCCAGATTTCGGACCTGCTCACCAGCGCAGAGTTCACCGACGTTGCGGGCACACCCACCAGCCTGTACCAGGTCCGCGCCGTGAATGACCGCGGGCAGGTGAGCCCCCTGACGACGCCAGTACCTGTCAGCGCGCCCTGAACGACCAGCCCGGCGAGGAGGCAACCTGACCCGGACCGCGGCACGGAACCCTCCTCGCGGTGCACAGGCACCGTGGACGGCGCGGGCGGATCGGCGACACTGAACGCATGAGTGTTCAGCGCCGCTGGGCTGCCCGTCAGGCCACCCCCTCACTCCCTGGTCACCGCACGGTGCCCGGCCCGGCCCGCTGTGGACCGCCGCCGGGCCGCAGCGTCCTGAACGCCTCCCGCGGGGTGACGGCGTGACCGCAACGCACCTGCGGGCCCTGATCACCGTTCACACCCGCGCCACGGCCCAGGTGCAGACCGACACCTTCTGGCGCGCCCTGCTGCCCACCCTGACGCCCGTGCCGCACCGCACGGGCGCCGGTTCGTTCACCCCGCAGATGCAGGCCGTGGCAGAGCGCCTGAATCCGGACCTGCGCGCCAGGGCACTGACCGGGCACCTGCTCCTCTTCGAGGACGTCAACCGCCCCCACCCGAACGAGTGCCTCATCAGCGTTCACCCCGACACGCAGGAAGTCAGTGTCCGCATCTTCGGGCGGTACCTGACGGACCTCCAGAGCACCACCGAATGGGTCGTGCACCGCCTCCTGGACGCCCAGGAGCAGCTCGTGATCACCCCGCACACGCGCTGTTTCGTGCTGATCGACGTGCACGGCCGGCGGTCCGACCTGATCACCGGGCGCGTCGTGCCCCCGAGACACCGGGTGTGGGCCGGGTTCTACCGCGAGCACCGGTACGTGGTGAACATCACGGCCGCCGTGACCCTCCTGACCCTGGGCGTGGTGCTGTTCATCTCACCCGCAGCCCCGCATGATCCCCTGGGAAAGTTCTACGGCGTGTGTGAGCGGGTGCTGTCCGCAGCCGTCATGAACATCTTCCTGCTGATCGGGCAGTTCTACGCGTACCGCCGGAACCGCCGGGTCGTGGAATGGGAGCGGCACTGATGGCCACGGGCTGGCGGGCTGAGCCACGTGACGCACATCTGGTCACGCTGAGGCGAGATCCGCAACATGCGCCGTTCAACCGCGCGCGTTCCAATCACGGAAAGAGGTGGATCACCTGGCGCCGCCGGGAGGTTCCGGTGCGGAGCGAGCACTCACGGGCTGACCGCCGCAAGGCCGCGTGGTGAACTCACTCGACCGTGCTGGGTGCCTGCCCGCTCCTTTGAGGTGTCCTGCGCCGCTCCAGTCTGACGGGCGTGGCCTGCAGGACGGCCACCGGATGTGCCGGCCAGACTCAGGGCCGACGGCGTTCAACTGGGCCTGACGGTGGGCTGGGCCTGGGGAGCGACACCGACACCCGGGTCCCCCGGCCCTCCGTGCTCTCGATGTGCATCTGCCCCCCGTGGGCCTCCACGATTGATGTGCAGATGCTCAGCCCCAGCCCGGATCCGTGCGTGGAGCGCGAACTGTCCGCGCGGTACAGCCGGTTGAACACGTGCGGCAGGTGCTCGGCCGCGATGCCCTGCCCGGTGTCGGACACGTGAATCCACGCGGCGGCTGGGGTGTCCTCGACGCTCACGGTGACCTGTCCGCCGGCCGGCGTGTGCGCCAGGGCGTTGCGGAGTAGGTTCTGCACCACCTGCTTCAGCCGCACCCGGTCCACGGGCACGGTCACCTGCGGCGCGGTCTGCTGCTGGTGCAGCGTGACCCCCTGACCCCCGGCCGCCTCCTGAAAGGACGCGAGGATCTCTCCGATCAGGGAAACGAGGTCCGCCGGGGCGACTGTCATGCGCAGCTCCCCGGCGTCGGCCAGTGAGAGGAGCCGCAGGTCGCCCACCAGCTGCGCGATGTACTGCGTCTCCCGGTGCAGCCGGCCCAGTCGCTCCGGGGTTGGCTGAAACGTTCCGTCCAGGATGCCCTCAAGCGTGCCGATCACCACCGACAGGGGCGTGTTCAGGTCATGCGCGATGTCCGCCGTCAACTGCCGGCTGGCCTGCTGGTTGCGCGTGACGGTCTCGTGCATCTCCCCGAACGCCAGGAGGACCTCACCCAGTTCGTCCGGGCGGACGTTTCGGCGCCGGCGCGGCGCCTCCCCACGCCGCAGCGCCTGAATGTCGGCCAGCAGAGCCCCGAGCGGCTGGAGGAGCGTTCTGGAGATCAGCAGCCCCATCACCACCGCGATCACGGCGGCGCCCAGCATGGCCCACGCGATGGCCCGCGCCGTGCGGGTCAGGAATTCCTGGCTGCGCTGATCCAGGCCCGGCGCCCGGCCTGACGGAACGATGAACGCGGCTGTTTTCCCGCCCACCGTGACTACCGCGGCCGGGGCGGTCAGCACCTGCTCGCCTTCCCGGACCTCCGGGGTCGAGTAGACCGCCCGGCGCGCCGGGTCGAGCACCACCCAGGAACTCGGGGCTGCGCGCGCCCCGGGCCGGGGCGGACCACCAGCCGGGACCGGGGGGACGGCCGGCGACTGGACCCCACCAGGAGGTTGAGGAGTCAGCGGCCGGAAGCCCGCGACTGAGCCTGTCCGCTCGACGTAGGCCTGCACGGTCTGCTGCAACTGCTCCCTGGCCTGCGCGTCCACGAGCGCCCCGAACTGCGCCCGCGTGGACGCCGTGGACACCAGTCCCACCACGCCCAGGGAGAGCGCACTGACGAGCACGAACGCCAGGGTCAGCCGCCACGCCAGGGTCTGCCAGAACGGCCGGGTCACGGCGCCGCGGCGTTCAGGCGGTAGCCCACCCCGAAGACCGTCTCGATCAGGCGGGGCTTGCCGGGCTCCTGCTCCACCTTGGCCCGCAGGTTCCGCACGTGCACGTCAATGGTGCGCTCCGAACCGAGGTGGTCCTCCTGCAACTGCTCAAGCAGTTCCGACCGGGTGAACACCCGGCCCGGAGCGCGCACCAGGGCCGTCATCAACTCGAATTCCGAGCGGGTCAGGTCGACGCGCTGCTCACCCACGTGGAAGGTCCGTGCCGCCACGTCCACCGTGAGGGCCCCCGCCCGGATCACCCCACCCTGCGGCTTCTCGGTGCCCCGGCGCAGGTGGGCGCGCACCCGGGCGAGGAGTTCCGCCATGGAGAAGGGTTTGGTCACGTAGTCGTCCGCCCCGAGTTCCAGGCCCAGCACCTTGTCGAGCTCCGCGTCGCGGGCGGTGAGGAAAATCACCGGCACCTGCTCGGCCGCGCGGAAGCGGCGCAGGAATTCCAGGCCGTCCATGCCGGGCATCATCACGTCCAGCAGGACCAGATCCGGCCGGTGGTGGCGCGCGTCGAGCAGGCCCTCATGGCCGTCCGAGGCGACCCTCACGTGGTAGCCGTGCTCCGTCAGGTACTCACGCACCAGATCACGCACCCCGGCATTGTCTTCGACGATCAGGATTGATTTCACGGTCTCCACTTCACAGTCCATCGGCGTCTGCCGGCGTCACCGTGCACCCGCAGCATAGAGCCCCCTCAGGCTCTTCAGGAAGAGAGCCCCCCCGGGCCATTCAGGAAAAGCGGGGACGGAACGAGTGATCAGACGCTGGACGCCACCCGTGTCCAGCATCGGGATCAGCTGAGGCTCAGCGGCGCACAGGCGCGGGAGGCCCGGCGTCGCCCGCACGGTCCGGGGCGGGCGGCGTGCGGCTCAGGTCCACGATGACCCGCTCGCCGCCGCGCTCCACAACGGCGAACTTCGCGGTTTTTGCTGCCTGCGTCAGGGCCGCCTGCTGCGCTGCGGGGTCGGTCAGGCGAATGGTCTGCGTCACCTGGCCGCCCTTGAGCGGATCAGCGGCGTAGAACGTCACGCTGGTCGCGCCGCGCAGCATCCGGCCCAGAGCGCCGGCGTCGTCCTTGAGGGCCGGGTTCGTACCCGTTGCCGGGCCGGTCGGTGCGCTGGGCCGAGGCCCGGTCATCGGAGCACCCGGCCCCTGGGGCGCCGCGCCAGGGCGGGCGTCCGGCCGGGCGGGACCGTCGGGTGCGCCGCGGCCCGGCGTGGGCGCGGCCTGGCCCTGCTCCTGCGGCTGGGCCTGAGCAGCCTGGAGGTTGATGATCTCCTGGCCCCTGGGCGTGGTGATCACGGCGTACGTGGCGCCCTGAGGGGCATTCTGGGCGAGGGGCGTGCCGGGCCCGGCGGTGACGGTCACGGTCTTGAGCAGCTGACCGCCGCCCAGGGGATTGCCCTTGTAGTACGCGACCTGACGGCTCGGGGCCTGTGGGGTGCCGGTCTGGGTCTGCGCAGGCGCCGGGCGCTGGGGGGCCGTGCTGGACGCCGCGAACGCTGCGGTGCCAGTCATGAGGGTTAGGGCGATCAGGGCGGTCATGGTTTGAGCGTTGCGCATGAAAAGCTCCTTGAGAGAGAGGATTGAGGTGGACAGCTCGCTCACCTGCCAGGGAGTATCCACGGCGGGTGTTCAGTGCCCGAGTAGGACTTATGAAGAACCCGAGTAGAGCCAGTTCCCCAGAGCGGCGCATCCGAATGCGGGCCGCCGACGCTGCACCAGACCACCGGAACGGCCCGTGCGCCTGCACGCTCAGCAGTTCACCTGGGCACCGGACAGGGCTGGGTGCCCGCCACCGGCCGCTCTGCTCACCTGTGGGCGCGGATTGTCCGGGCCGGCCGTGACCCCCGCTTACCGGACCGAGTCACGCGACCTGAAACGCCGGGCCGGACCGCCCGCGCCTGCCAATGCCTGATGGCCTCACGGCCCGGTGCGGTGCAGCCGGAGTACCTTCGGGCCATGCCCAGGCCTCCCGCCCCCGCCGCCCTCCGCGCCACCCGCACCGCTCCCGAGCACACGGACCTCGCGCAGCTGCCGTTCGAGGAGGCCTGCGCCGCAATCGCAGCGCGCCACCGCCTGACGGAACCCCACGCGTTTCAGCTGGCCCCGGGCGGCGCCATTCATCTGGTCCGCATCTCCGACGGTGCGGCGCTGTGCGGGCGGGGCCCGCAGGTGTACGCCGCGGCCCCACAGGTGACCGGGCCTCTGACCTGTCGGGCGTGCGTGAAGGCCGTGGCGCGTCGGCTGAAGAGCAGTCTGGGCCGGCGCGCGGCGCGCGTGACGCCTACCCGCTGAGGGGCGCTAGGCTCTCTGGCCCTACATGCAGACCACAGAGTTGTCTGCGGATGGGCTGCAGCGGCCACGGTCGCCGCGGTCTCAGTTTGGCTTGACCCGCACTTCCCTGAGGGCTCACCTGTGCTCAGGTACTGACCGGGCCGGAACAGACTGTCTCCGGTTCTCTTGAAGAGTGGAGCGCCCTTCAGCAGGACAACTAGGTCAGTCCAGTTGACGGGTCTGGAGCCTGACTAACCGGAGCGTCAGCAGAGGCCGCGTCATGCTCAGGTGAACCAGTGTCCCGCGCGGGTTCAGGACCAGCAGGAGATCAGACGTTCAGGGCTGTCTGGAGAGTTGCGAGCCGGTGCCGGCGTAACAAGATCGGTGGTGTACACCTCTGCCACTCTGGCCACTCAGATGCATAGCCCAGGCACCTCGGAGCACGTTACCGAGGAAGGGTGGCGTGCATCTCACGGCGTCCGCATGGCGTCGGGGAGTGACCCACTGGATCACTCCCCCACAGAATCACCGCTGGGACCTTCAGGGTTGCGCGGGTCGGACATGCGAGATGGTTTTCAACCGCATGGCGCCCCCAGTGACGTTCATGATGTACAGGTTGGCTTCCTTGCGGTCACCGGCGGAGTTGAAGCTGACGTTGCCGGAGAGCAGGCCGGTGAAGCTACCCTTGCGGATGGCACTTTCCACCTGCGCGCGGCTGGGGAGCTTGTTGTTGTTGGCGCGCACGGCGTTCAGCACACCCTGCACGACCACCTTGCCCGCGTCGTAGCCGAAGGCGCCGAAGCCCTGCATCTCATCCTTGAACGTGTTCTTGTAACTCATCGCGAAGATCTTCGCCGCGGGGAGGGCAGAGACGGGCGCGGCCACGGTCGTGAAGTAGATGTTGTTGGCGTTCGCCTTCCCGGCGATCACGGGCAGTTCGCTGCTGTCGAGGCCGTCGCCGCCCACCACGGGGGTGTTCAGGCCCGCTTCGCGCAGCTGCTTGATGAACACGCCCACCTGGTTGTAGATGCCGCCGAAGTAGATCGCGTCGGGGTTCGCCAGTTTGATCTTGGCCACGATGCTGGAGAAGTCACTCTTCTCCTCCGTGCCTTCGTTCGCGCTGACGGTCACGCCACTGGCCTTGAGGGCTTTCACCACGTCCCGGGTGAGCCCTTCGCCGTAGGCGGTCTTGTCGTTGAGGACGTAGACCTTCTTGGCTTTCAGGTTGCCGCTGAT
>NZ_BMPE01000034.1 GCF_014647435.1 Deinococcus radiotolerans
GGGGCATAGGTCAAGTCTGCCACGACGCATCATCGTGCTTCCGTTCTGTCCTCAGGCTCTTAGTCGAGTGCGTGGCTTTGCACCTCCCACAACTGCGGATAGTCCAGTTCCGCCCGGTCCCGCCCCCCGGTTTTCGCCGTATACAGGCGGGCATCGGCCAGGCGCAGCCACGCCTCCACGGTCTCCACCTCCGCGCGCCTGACGCCACCCACACTGATCGTGATCGTGGCCCCGCTCCAGCTGACCTCCCGCCGCACCCGAGCCAGCAGCGCCGCCGCAACTGCGGGCACGTCCTCCCCGCCCAGCAGCACCAGGAATTCTTCGCCACCCCACCGCGCCACGTGTCCGCCCGAACCCACTTCCCGCGCCAGGCTCGCGCCGACGTCCCGCAGGACCCGGTCTCCCACGTCATGCCCGAACTGGTCGTTGACGCGTTTGAACCGGTCCACGTCCACCAGCAGCATCGAAGACGCTGGCGCCTGCGAGAAGGCCTCATGGATTCGGGTCAGCATCGCCCGCCGGTTCTCCAGACCAGTGAGCACGTCCGTATTGGCCAGCGCCTCGAAGGCACTCGTCTCGGCCCGCTCCACGGTGATGTTCCGCCCGAACGTGGAGAGGTGCGCCGCGAGCACGCCCGCCAGCGCGACATTCCAGAACAGCGCGGAAGGACCGCCGTGGACGAGCAGGGCCAGGCCAACGGCCGCCAGCACGCCGAGCAGATACAGGGCGGCCAGTGCGAGGCGCAGGATGCTGCATCCAGCCAGCAGCAGGAACACGCACCCGAACAGGATGTCGGCCGTCAGGGGCCCCTGCTGTAGCGCCAACTGCGTTCCGACGAGCGCACTCGCGGCCGCGAGGATGCCGTAATCCACCCACCGCCACGGGATCCGCCGGGTCCACAGGAGGGCCCACGCCACCAGACAGATTGCGCTTCCGGCCAGCGGCCACCAGACTGGGGTCTGCGAGCCTGTGATGACGAGGGCCAGCGCACTCAACAGCTGTGACGCAGCGCTGAGCGCCGTGACCCAGAGGTAGACGAGGCGGCGCTGCTCCTCAGTCAGTCGCCACCGGTACGGCACCGGGCCAACGGTTCTCAGGTGCTGCACGGCAGTCAGGAAAGATCGCGTATTCACGGGTGTGGCTCCTGCGATGCGACGCACCGCTGAGGCCAGTGTCGCGAGCGCCCTCTCACAAAACAGGCACGGGCACCTGCGAGGCACTTCCTGGCTCTACATGGTCAAGGAAATCGACTGGCCAACGTTCATGGCGCAGATCCGGACGTTCGTGGCGCTCTACCGGCGCTGCCAGTTCCCCCCAACTTCCTCGCCTGTTCCTCCGCCGGGATGAGCGTGACCTGCACGGTGAGCTGCAATGCGTCGGCGAGCTCGCGGAGGGTAACGAGGCTATGCTTCCAGTAGAAGGGGTCCATCATCCGCAGGATCACCCAGTGGCCTGTGTTGAGCTGCCGGGCGATCGCCTCGGTGCTGAGGGTGCTCGCCTCGATGGCCCGCCGCACCTCGAGGCTCAGGGGATTGATCGGTGCGGGGGTGATGGTGACGGGCTGAGCGTCATCCGGGATGGAGTGCCGCAGCAGATCGGACACGTCAGGGCGGCGCAGGTGGTCTGAGGAGTCCGGCTCGTCCAGGCGCTTCAGGGCCAGGGCTTCACGGGCACGCTCGATGACGCCGTCGCGGGTCGCGGCGCCGAGGGACTGACCGGTGGCCGGCACGAAGGCCAGCCACCGGTGTTCGAACCGCCAGATCAGAGCGACCGTCGTTCTGTGGGCGCGGCTTGGTGTATCGGGAACCAAGGGCGTCTCGGGTGCTGGCACAGTCATGCCGCAGGCTGGCATAACGACCTGTTCGTGCGCTGATGACCTGCGAAGGGTCAGGGGGCCCCAAATGGGGGCATTGGGGGGAGGAAGTGGTTCAACCACTTCTGAAAGGTTCTGCGGTCAGTGCCGTGTAGACCGCCGATTCCTGGCCGTTCACTCTGATCGCCAAGCTGATGAACACCCAGTCAGCACACTGTGAGAACTGACACCACGGTCACCTGCGCTTTACAGTGACTCCTTGATGAGCTCCCCCGCCCGACTCGCCGACCTGGCCGCCCCAGCCCCCTGGCGGCAACTGCGGCGCCTCGCCCGGCGTGCCGAAGCCCCCTCCACCCACGCGGAGCAGCACATGGACCGCGTCGGGCACCTCTCGGCCCTCATCGCCCAGGCCTACGGCCTCTCCGCGCAGGACGCCCAGCACCTCGGTCAGGCCGCCACCGTGCACGACATCGGCAAAGTCGTGATCCCCGCCAGCATCCTGAAGAAGCCCGGCCCACTCACCCTCGAGGAGTTCGAGGTCATCAAAACCCACTGCCGCGCCGGCGCGAACCTCCTGTGGGGGCACACGCCACTCCAGCGCCTCGCGGCGGAGATCGCCCTGAGTCACCACGAACGCTGGGACGGCCAGGGGTACCCGTACGGCTGGGCCGGCACGCAGACCCCCGTCTCCGCGCGGATCGTGGCGGTCGCGGACGTCTTTGACGCCCTCACCCGGGACCGACCGTACAAGCGGGCCTGGTCCCGGGCGCAGGCCCTTCGGGAGATCGCCACGCAAGCAGGCCAACATTTCGACCCGGCGGTGGTCGCGGCGTTCAAAACGGTCCTGGGCTTAACCCTACATTGAAGGGCTGATCCGCGCCCCGTGGTGGACGGGAAGCTGCGGCCAGCGGGAAGCACCGGTGGAGGTCCCGAGCGCGGGGGACTGATGGGCGGCGGGTTGACCGTCTGGGCACACGACCTGCACCGTTTCCATCAGGGCGATCAGGGAGGCCCGCTGCGGCCAGCGGTGCTCCCCGCGCCCGGCGCAGCGCCCAGCACCATGAATCTCCACGATCTGGTGCGTCTGATCACCGCCGCGTTGGGCGGAGGTGACCCGCGTGCAGTCCAGGTCCCGCAGGTGTCAGCACGGCCGCGAGGGCTTCTTCTGAATCCTACTCGGCGGCGCGGTGTACGCCGGCTTCTATCGCTTCATGGGTGGGGGCCAGCAGGAAGACCGACGGTCCGCCTGTACCAGAGGCGGCCCCGCAGTCCGCCTCGTCAGCGGCACGCGGTCTTGCCACCTTCTGGCTCTCGACGAGGATACCGGAGTCAGGTGCCAGCGTTCACCACCTCACGAAAAAGCCCCGCCGAAGCGGGGCATCAAATAGAACAGGTGATCAGATCAGTCGAAGGCGTGATCGGGTGTCCTGCATCCCGAGCGGAATCACGCTTGGTGCAACTGGCCCCTGCGGTCCTACGTACCCTTGCGGTCCCACAAGCCCCTGCGGACCTGTCGCTCCCGTCGGTCCAGCGGTACCCTGCGCGCTCGTGAGCCCGGTGTCCCCCTTCGCGTCAGCCGGACCGGTCGCCCCGATTGGGCCCTGTGGTCCTGGGGCACCCGTGTCCCCCACCGGCCCGTGAGGTCAAGTCAGACCCGTATCGCCCTTCGCACCTGTAGGGCTGACTGGACCTTGTGGGCCCGCGTCGCTCTTCGCACCAGTGGTGCCGGCTGCCTCTCAATTCGCTGCAGAGCGCAGATGGGGCACGCACCTCGCCCACCGGAGGCCGCCGGGTCGGGACCGTGCTGGTGGACTGCGTCTCTAAGGGACGCCCGGATGGTCGGACCGTGGGTCAGCAGTGCAGGTGGACGCTCCAGAGCTGCTCGGCGGGCGTGTGGCGCTGCGCTCCACGTCACTTGCAAGCGGGACACGCGAACGCATGTGTCGAGTGGCATGGCGGGTAGGTGTGGGCGGAAGGACGGCCCGGCCAGGGCGCGACCTTCGGGAGCTCACTCCCGAAAACGCCGAGGGGATGAGCCGGCCGGAGCCGGGGCTGACCCGGCGGGGAGGACCCGTCCTCGGGTGCCGGGCAGACCCCAGGACGGTTCACGTCAGGCACCACCGGAAGCGCGGTGATCTGGCCGGCCGCCTGACCGTCTCTTTTCTCCACCACAGAAGTACCGAGCCGGCGTGGTGTCCCGCCCACCGTGCGCCGGTCTGATCCCGGGTCCCCTCCAGAAACAGCGGTTGCCCCCATCACTGTGAACGCCGAAAAACTGCTCTGGCGGCCCAGCTTGGCTGCCTCCCGCGTCAGGACCGGTGGCCCGTCCAGCACTTGGTGAAGGGATAATGAAGGCAGACTGTACGTGTGCTGACGGCCTACCCCCACGGACGTGTGGAGTCACGGCCTATCCTCGGCTATGCCAACAGCCGAGTGCTTCCGGAGAGGAGGGCCGTCCACCAGCTGCCGAACCGGATACTCCCGGGGCCTGGATGCGCCGTGACCCGTTCGCCCCCGCCCGTGCCGCCGCGCGCGGCCTCATCTTCGTGCTCCTGTTCATCGCCCTGCAACGAGTATCGTTCCTGATCCATGACGTGCAGGGCGTGTCCCTGTGGTACCTCCCGGCTGGCCTGAGTGTCGCGTATCTGGTGCGCTTCGGCGCGTGGCAGGCCGGATGGGTGTACCTGGCGATCGCCGGGGCTGGCTGGCTCCAGTCCCCGGTGGCCCTCAATCATCCGGCCGCGCTGATTGGAACCGCCGGGTACCTGCTGGGGGCTCACCTCCTGCGCCAGGGGACGGGCTGGCAGACCGGACGGTTGAGTCTGCAGGATATCCTGGCCTTTCCGGTCTTGGCGTCCCTCACAGCCGGTGTTTCAGCCCTCACTGCGCCGGTCCTGTACCTCGCCGGCGACCTGATGGCCACCCCCTGGCTGTCCGTGGTGTTCGACTGGTGGGTTGGGGACATGGTGGGCATCGTGGTCGTGACACCGCCCCTGCTGCTCCTGTCAGCGGCGCGGCAGGTTCAGGGGGGTGAGGGGCGCCGCTCCTGGGGTGGCCTGCCGTGGGACGTGGTGGCGCCGTTCATCCTCGTGTCGCCCCTGACCTGGCTGGTGTTCACGGTGGCCGCTCCGCAGGGGTTGCGGCTTCATTTCCTGTGCTTCGTTCCACTCCTCTGGCTGGCCATCCGCTCCGGTCTGACCGCCGCGGTGGCTGGGAGCGTCCTGACCACCCTGTGCATGGCCCTGCTGATGCCACAAGCGGCGTTGCCTCACGCTGAGCTCGTGAGCGTTCAACTGCTTGTCCTGACCCTCACCCTGACCGCCCTGATCGTCGGTGCAGGCGCCACTGAACGTCAGCGGGACCGCGCCCGCCTCATGCACTTGGCCCTCACCGATCCCCTGACCGGCCTACCGAACCGTCACGCCTTTCTCAAGGCCGCGCAGGATCGGCTCCGCACCGATCCAGACCTGCTGATCACGGCCCTGGACGTGAGCCGGCTGAAATGGATCAACGATACGCTTGGGCAGGCCAGTGGGGATGAGGTGCTGGTCACCTTCGCCCGCCGTCTCCAGGCGAGTGTGCCTCATCACGGCGTGGTTGCCCGCCTAAATGGGGGGATGTTCGCCGTAGCCTGCTCCCCGTACCGTCCAGGTGACGTCCCCAGTGAGCCCATGGCCACCCTGCGCGCCGCCCTGAGTGTCCCGTTTGCCTTGGACGGGGCAGAGATCCAAGTTCATTTCCTCTGCGGGACCGCGCGTTCCACGCCAGGCACGACGGTCGAAACGCTCATGCAGCGCGCCGAGGAGGCCCTGGCGACCGCCCGGCAGACCGGCGTGGACGTGATCGACAGTTCCGCGCCGACACGCGGATCAGATGGGAAGGCTTCCTTCTCTGCCCTGCACTGTGAACACGACCTGCGCCGCGCCCTGGACCTGGGCGGGCAGCTGGCCCTGCACTACCAGCCGCAGTTTGAGTTGGCGACGCTGAACCTCACGTCGTTCGAAGCGCTCATCCGCTGGCATCACCCTGAACGGGGCCTGCTCGCGCCAGCCGAGTTCCTCCCTGTGGCGGAACGGACCCGGCTGATCATTCCGCTGAGCGTCTGGGTGCTGCAGGAAGCCTGCAGGCAACTGGCCCACTGGCTTACCCTGCCGGAGGCGGCGCACCTCCGGGTGGCGGTGAACGTCTCCCCTGGGCACCTGCACACCGGCCAGCTGCACCAGGACGTCCAGCAGGCACTGGCGGCCGCCGGGTTGCCCGGTGACCGGCTGGAACTGGAACTCACGGAGAGCAGCCTCCTGCTCGACCCAGCCCGCGCGAACGCACAACTCGCTCTGCTGCACGCCCAGGGCGTCCGGCTGGCCTTGGATGACTTCGGTACGGGCTACTCCAGCATCCGGCACCTGCGTGACTTCCAGGTCAGCACCCTGAAGATCGACCGGTCCTTCGTGCGGCGCCTGGGCGAGGACGCGCGGGACCGCCACCTCGTGACGGCACTGACCGCCCTGGGGCACGAACTGGGCACGAGCGTGCTCGCGGAGGGGGCGGAGTCGATGGAGGTCGTCGACCTGCTGCGCACCCTGGGCTGCGACAGCGTTCAGGGCTACGAGTTGGGCCGGCCGCTGCCGGCTGCCGACGCGACGCAGCTCATCAGGCGTCCCCCCGCTCCACGTCCCGCGGGTGATGTAGAAGAGGAGAGGCCTTCACGGGAGCAGGCCTGACTGTGCCGCTGGACCGAACGGGCGCCCCCTCCTCCGGGCCGCCAGGCACGGGTGGACCTTGCGCTGCACGACCGCAAGCTGTGTGTTGTCTCGCTCTGGACGGTTTCGGCTCGGGCTTGAACGTGTGCGCGGCCTGCAGCACGCTGGGTGGACTGCCTCTGCCCCTGGAACCCGCGTCGGCGCGGTTGAGAGCGGTGGATTTCTCCGGGCTTCTGAGCCTTATGACCACGCCACTGGACGTGCTGGGCGGCCCGTTCGCCGCGGCTCCGCGCCCACGCTCGGTGCGGGAGGCCGTCCGCTGAAGTGACGAGATGCTCACCTCAGAGGAGCAGGCCGTTTTCAGGGCCCGCGGGGCTTTCCGGGGCGGATTGACGCTAGGTGCCCTGGCGGGAATCACGGGCCGCTCCGGCACGCTGCCGATCCTGTTCGGCTTGATCGAGCATAGTCTGATCCTTCAGGCTGAGGGCGCGCCGCCCCGCTGGAGTCGGCTCGAGCCCGTACGGTCATATGCTGCGCAGACCCTGCGCGGCGCGACAGACGCTGAGGCGCTGCTGGCCACCACTGCCGCCTCAATCGCGGTGCGTCGGCGCAGCAGGTCCGCGACACTCTGCCGCCGGGCGAGCACCGGTCGCTGAATTCGGCGGCGCTGCGGAACCAGCCGGGACTCAGAACGCCGGATAATCTAGCGATCTACCGGACTGCATTTCGGACCGGGTATGAGGCAAGCGTGCCTGCCCGGCGCTGGAGGCACTGCCAGACGGTGGCCGACGTGGCGTCAAGCACCGCGTCGTGCACGAGATCGTGAGCGAATTGTTCCCCGCGGACCATCTGGGCCCGCTCGAGTTCCTCCCAGCTGTGCAGGAGCCGCAGGACCGGCCAGGTTAGGAGCTCGGCCACCTGTTCCAAAGAGCAGTCGCGGCCCAGGACGGCGGCGGCCTGCGCGGCCAGCAGCGCCTCGGGGGACAGGCCCCGGAGCCGTTCGGTCAGCAGGGGACGCAGGGTGCGGTCGGCGGCCTGCCGGACCGCGTCGGGTGTGAACACCTGCGCCTCGAACAGCCCTTTCGCCAGTTGCAGGGTGAGGTGCGGATTCCCAGCCGCGAAGCAGTGGATCTCCAGCGCCAGTTCGGGCTGGTCAGGCAGGCCCACGTGCGCGAGGAGGGTTCGCGTGTCCTCGGCGGTCAGGGGTGGCAGCTGAACCGTGCGGACAGCGCCGGCCTCGGACATGCTCCGGGTCAGGGCGTCCGCGGCGGGACTCAGCGCCTCCTCGCGGTAGCAGAACATGAACCGTACTGTCTCGGCCCCATGATCCCGGAACTTGGCGTGCACGTACGCGCCTGCCTCAATGGACGCGTCATCCATAGCGTGAAGGTCGTCGCAGAGCAGCGCCAGGGGTCCGCGCTCGGCAACGCGGCGCAGCAGCTCGTAGGTCGCGTCGTACAGCCGGAGCTTGTCCTCCGCGGACGTCATGGGGGCCGGCGCGCCGCCCAGTTCGGGCAGGATGCGGGACAGTTCGCGCCGCACCCAGTCGGGCAGTGAGCGGACTACGTCTGGAAAGGCGATCAGGGTCTGCCGGGCGGCGCGGGCGTGCGTAGTGTACGCGCGCTCCTGATCTCCGGGGCGTCCCTGAAGCAGCAGCAGGTGGCGGTCCGGGTGCGCGCGAATGAACTCAAGGGCCAGGCGGGTTTTCCCACTGCCGGGTGCGCCGGCCAGCGCCAGCCCCGCGCCGGCCTGCCACGCGGCGTCCATCTGCGCCCAGGCGCCCTCCCGGTTGATCAGGTGCGGCGGCCGCAGGAACCTGAGGGGCACGGCGGGCGGTGCGGCCTGGGCGGCGTCGGTGCCGATCAGCTGCGCGAGGCGCGTGGTGTCCGGGGAGGGGTCCACGCCCAGTTCCAGTGACAGGAGGGTGCGCAGTCGGTGGTAAGCCTGGAGCGCCGCCGCGCGGTCTCCCCGGTGGTGGTGCAGCCGCATCAGCTGCTGGTGGGCGTCCTCATCCAGGGGGTCAAGTTGGGTCCGGGCGGCCGACACGGCCAGCGCAGCGTCCAGATTCCCGCAGGTGGCCAGCTGCTCGGCGGCGGCGCGCTGGTCCTCGTTCTGGGCGGCGTCCCGGGCCACTCGGTGGGCGGTCAGCCACTCCTGAAAGGCGGGGCTGATCTCGCCGGACAGCTCGGCGAGCAGCACACCCTCGCCGGGGGTGGGCGGCCGGTGCAGGTCAATGGCGAGGTCCGGCGCCAGCGCCAGGGTCTGCTGACCCAGAATCAGGAGGCGGCCCGCCGCTTGGTGGAGCCGCCGCAAGAGCTGCACCAGGCTGTTGCGCGCCGCTGCCCGGGGCGTGTCCGGCCAGAGTAGGGCCGCGCACGTCTGGCGGGTCTGCGGCCCTTCCGCGGCCAGGAAGGTCAGGAGCGCCGCGGGCTTGCCGTCCAGGGGCAGCGGCGCTGAACCGCCCGTGAGCATCGACGGTCCCAGCAGGGAGAGCTGCCAGGTGCGTGCGGCGGAGGCCATGTGGGCACTCTAATGCGCCGCGCCTGCACTAAGCCGACTCACTTAGGGCGGCTGAGCATCACGGTCAGGATGGGGTCCGGACGGCCGGCCAGCGGGGTGGCGGTCAGGCCACGCAGCCCCCGCCGGGCCGCTGAATCCTGCAGGGCGCGGCGGGCGCCCGGGTCGCCCGCCAGGTCGGCCTGGTGCAACTGCGTGCGGAGCCACACGAAGGTGTCGCCCAGGTGCTGCGCCCGGCGGGTCAGGCGATCCAGCAGCTCGACCGCCGCGCCGCGCTGCCCGAGGTGGCTGAGCAGCGTGGCCTGCAGGGCCAGCTGCTCGGTGTGGAGCGTTGGCGGCAGGTCCGTGAGGGCCAGCGCCTCGTCCAGCGCTGCAGGCGTCGCCGACCCCTGAGCCAGGTCCAGCCACAGCTGCACCAGCCGCAGGGCGCTGAGCCAGCCCTGCTCCGCCGGCGTCTGCGCCTCCTGGCTGAGGGCGGCGTCCGTGAGCTGAGCCGCGCCCTCCGGATCACCGGTCCCCCAGCGGCTCAGGGCCTCGCCGTACGCGTTGATCAGGGCGACCACCCGGAATCCCTCCGTGTCGCCCAGCAGGTGACGGGCCCGCTGGGCATGCGCCAGCGCCGCCTCAAAATGGCCCAGCCGGTACGCGGCCCGTGACCACTTGGCGATGGCGGACGCGGCGGACGCGGGCGTGGAGACGTCCAGGTGCCACTGACTGGCCGCGCGGAGCGCCGGTCCAGCGCGGCGCGGGTCGGTCATCTGGAACGCGAAGCCCAGCCCTTCCAGCGCCCGCGCCTGCACGTCCCGGCGGCCCAACCGCGCCGCAAGCGACTCCAGGTGCGTCAGCAGTGGCAGAGCGGCGCGGTACTCGTGCTGCAGGGCGTGACCCGCGACGACTTCCAGCAGGTCAAGTTCCGTCGCCAGGTCCTGCGCCTGACGCGCCAGCAGCAGCCCCTGCTGCGCGCTCTGCATCTGCGCCCCGAACTCCTGACGGGCGAAGTGCAGGCGGGCGCGGTGCAGGGCGGCCCGTCCCTGCTGGGGGGTCGTCCGCGCCTGCCCCTCCAGGGCACTCACGGCCCGCTGCCACGTCGGCAGCTGATCCTCCAGGACGTACAGCGCTTCAAGTTGCTGGTCCAGGGCCTCAAATGCCGGTTCGGCCAGGTGCGCCGCGTCCAGCAGCTCGGCGGCCCGCCCCAGGAACTGACTGGCTTCGCGGTACAGGCCAGTGTCCTGCGCGGCGCGCCCTGCTTGCCTGAGCGCCCCGGCCGCCTCGGCGGGCCGGGCCCCCAGTTCCCAGTGCTGCGCGACCCGCGCGGGTGGCGCCGCATGCTGCGTCAGGGCGCGCGCCGCTGCGCGGTGAAGCAGCATGCGCAGCGGTCCCGGCAGGTGAAGCAGCAGCGCCTCACGCACGAGGTCGTGCGTGAACTGCCCGTCCAGCACGAGCCCAGCCGTCTCCAGCGTCTCCCAGGCGGTCCGGATGTCTGGTGCGGGCACGCCAAGCATGTCGGCCAGCACCGCGGGCTGAAGATCATGTCCCACGACGCTGGCGGCGCGGGCCAGTTGCCGTGCCACGGGGGTGAGCTGGTCCAGGCGGCCGGTGATGAGCTGCTGCGCCCGTCCCGTGTCCGGCAGGCGCCGCAGGTCGAAGGTCCCCCCCGGAGTCCAGAGGTGGCGGACGGTCTCCTCGAGGTACAGGGGGTTGCCTCCCGCGAACCGGTGGAGCAGGGGCGCGTGGCCCGCCAGGTCCGGTCCGCCCAGGTGACGCAGCAGGGTGGCGCTGGCCGCTTCTGAGATGGGAGCGAGGGGGAGGTGACGCACGTGGGGCTGGCGGATCAGTTCCGACAGGTGCCCGCGGACATCGGCCGGGAGGGCCTCGGGGCGCACGCAGGCGGTCACCGCCACCGGCAGGGCCTGATCCTGTAGCCACGACAGGCACAGGTCCAGGGACGGGCGGTCCATCAGGTGCAGATCGTCCAGGATCAGCGTCCTGACCTGACTGCTGGCCACCCGGTAGAGCGCGGTGACCGCCGCGCGCAGGGCTGGACCGGCGTCCGTGCCGCTCCGCTCGGCCTCCAGGCGTTCGGGCAGCAGCAGGCCGAGGACCGGCCATTGGCTCAGGTGCGCGTGCAGGTGCCGCTCCCGGTCCAGCAGGGCCCGCAGGCTCCGCGTGACGGCGGCGTATGGGACCGGCCCGTCACTGGGGCGGCCCGCGTAGATCAGGGCGTCCCCCTGCGCCGCTGCGTCCGCGAGGGCCAGCGTGGACTTGCCGATGCCGGCCTCACCGGTCAGGACGACGCTCTGCCCCGCGTGACGGGCCTGCGCCATGAGGTGCAGGAGGTCATCCCGTCCAGTCACCGTCCGCGGCGGCGCGGCGGCACTGGGCTCACGCCGCACGGCTGGCGCGGCCAACCGGCGCCCCTGCTCGATCTCCCGGGCCAGGGCCGCCGTGAGCGCCATCGGTTCGGTCTGAAGCGTGGCGCGCACCGTCCGCCGGAATTCCTCGAACGTCTGCAGGGCCGCCACCGGGTCGCCCGACAGGTACTGGGCCCGCATCAGCGCGCGGGTCGTTTCGTCGGACAGCGGCTGGAGGAATGCGGCGCGCTGGAGCAGCGGCGCCGCCTCCCGGAACTGCCCCGCGTCCTCCAGCGGCCGGGCGGCGAGCCGCGCGGCGCGCGCGCCTTCCGCCTGGAGGCGCGCGCGCTGATCTCCCAGCCACGTGCTGAACTCGTCCAGAGCGGGAAGGTCCAGATCCTCAAGGGGCAGCGTCCGCTCCAGCCGGTGACCGGTGCAGGCATCCACGCGCATGTGGTCACTCAGCGTCAGGTGTGCCCCGGGCGCCACGAGGGGAACGCCGTACCGCTGCGACATGCGCCGCAGCAGGATGACCAGATTGTTCCGACCCGCCTCACCCGCTTCCGGCCAGAGCAGATCAGCGGTCCTGGCCCGAGCGGCGCGGCCCTCCACGGCGAGGTACACGAGCAGCGCCAGCGGTTTCCCGCCGCAGGGGCGCCGCTGACCATCCGGGCTGATCAGACTCGGCGCCCCCCACAGGGTCAGTGTCCAAGCGGCGTCCGGCATCCGGTTCACGCTCCCAGTGGGCGTGGTCCCGCCCACGCCACGGCCCCCGGCTCAGTCCTCTGCATGGGGCGGCGCGTGTTCCGGTGAGTCCGGCCGGACCAACCGGTAATACAGGAAGAGCAGGGCGTCATCCGGTTCACGGAACTCATAGTGCGCGCCACTCACGCATTCGATGCGCGCCCGCCACAGCCGCTGCCCCGGCCCGGCAGGCCAGACCGAGACGTGGTACCGGTCACTGGCCCGCCGCGGGTCGTCGTCACTCCAGTCAGGCATCGCCGCCTCAGCGCCACAGTTCCAGCGACAGCGTCACGTTCGTCATGGGGGGCGTGAGGGTCACGCCGGTCTGCCCCTTCGCGGACGCCGCGTCCACCCAGTCGCCCGCATCCGGCTCGCCGTTGCCGTTGGTGTCCTCCCAGGCCAGCAGTTCGTAGGGCGTGGCGTCGAGGTTGTCCAGGGTGAAGCTCTGCACGTTCCCGGTCCCCGAGAGGGTCACGAAGCGGACACTCGCCTCATCCGCGCAGCCCCGGTCCACCCGGCAGGCGATCACCGCGGCGCCCTGGAGGCTGTGCCCCTGAGGGGCCGTGAGCACACCCGTGACGCGCCGCACCCTCTGGTCCGCCGCGCTGCCGCCCAGCACGCGGGGCCGGTTGTAGAGGCTGTCCCGGGCTTCACCTTTCGGATCGCCCAGGGCCAGCGTGTCCCCGCTGATCTTCCACGTGAAGACCGACGTGCGCAGTTCCCGCGTCTCGTAACTGCGGCTGGGCGAGCAGGTGTAGCCCTTGTTGTACACCGTGGTCGGCGTGAACGTGAGGATGTTGCCCTTGATGGTCACCTTGCCCTTGCTGGTGGTCAGGAGTTTTGACGTGCAGCTGTACGTGGAGACCACGATGATGCCGCTGCGCTCATAGGAGCCGTCCGCCTTGATGCGGATGATCTCACTCGTTCCGCTGCCCTCGGCGTACTTGCCGGAGGAGGGATCGTAATACTCGATGGGGGACACGTAGCCGAACTCCCACTGCCCCTGAAGGGCCGCCGGAATGGTGGCGGCCTGAGCGGAACACGTGGATAGAGCGAACAGCATACCGAAGGTCTTGAGATTCATGGCTGACTCCTCAGGCTGACCCGGTCAGCCCATGAGGTCACGGTAGACACCGCAGCGTGACACCGCAGTGACAGCCCCTGAACAGCCCTGACCCCTGCCCCCGGGCAGACGCAGTCACGCGTCCGCTGCAGCTGGTCAGGGGCTCCGGCCGACCTGGAGGTCGGGCAGCGGCGGTGAACCGGCGGCGGTCTGTCGGCGCTTCCAGGGAACGCGTGGGCTGGCCGGTGGCCCTGAACAGGTCAGTGCGCCCGGTTGTCCAGGCGGGTCCCGCTGTGGCCGCACCCGCAGGCGTCACAGGACGGCGCCACACGGGGCACACCGGACTGCAGGCGTCCAGGGTGCGCGGCCCCACATGGTCCGGCGAGGCTGTGGGATCATGGGGGACCGATATGAACGTCACGTGGACGCTGTCACTTCTGGGCGCTCCCACCCTGATGCAGGCGGGGCAGCCCGCTCAGGCACTGGAGGGCAAGAGCCTGGCCCTCCTGGCCTATCTGGCGCTGGAGGGCCAGGCGCCTCGGGCGCACCTGGCCCGGCTGCTGTGGCCCGACGCGCCGGAGCCCACCGCCCGGAACAACCTGGTTCAGACCCTGCGGCGCCTGGCGCGGACGTTCGGCTTTCCCCTGGTCACCGGACCGGACTTCCTCACGCTGGACCCGGCCGTCCGGGTCGATGTGCGTGCCCTGGACGTCACCGACCCCGGGGCCCTCTCTCTCGAGCCGCTGCTCAGGGGCACAGCCTTCGATGACCTGCCGGAACTCGCCGAGTGGCTCTACCTGCGCCGCGAGCAGTGGACCCGGCAGGTCATGGCCCGGCTCACGGTCGTGGCCGACCAGCACGAGGCGCACGGCGATCTTCAGGGTGCGTTGCAGGTGGCGGGGCGGCTGCTGGCTGTCCAACCCCTCTCGGAAGAGACGCACCGGCGGGTCATGCGGCTGCACTACCTCAACGGCGACCGCCCGGCGGCACTGGATGCGTTCGCGCGCTGCAAGGCGCTGCTGAGGCAGGACCTGGACCTGGAACCGTCACCGGCCACCCAGCACCTCGCGCTGGAGATCTCCCGTCAGGCCCCGCTGCCGGGTGCGTCGCCCAGCCCCGCCCTGCCGCTCGCGGTGCGCCGGCCGCCCTGCCTGGTGGGCCGCGAAGCCGAGTGGCAGCAGTTGCAGGCGGCCTGGGACGCGGGACAGTTCATCGTCGTGAGTGGCGACCCGGGGGTGGGCAAGACGCGGCTCCTGCAGGACTTCGCGGCGCAGCAGGGCGCGGCGCTGCGGGTGGTGGCCCGGCCGGGCGACGCCGTGGTGCCGTACGCCACGACCGCCCGCAGCCTCCGGCAGATTCTGGCGGATCATCCCGAACGGACCCTCTCGGATGACGAGCGGCACGTGCTGGGCACCCTGCTGCCCGACGTCCTGCGGGCAGGGGAGACCCCAGTCGTGGACCGCGCGCGGCTGCACCTGCTGATACAGGACCTCTACCGGACCGGGGCGAGGGCCGTGCGGGCCATCGTGTACGAGGACCTGCAGTACGCCGACGCCGCCTCCATCGAGGCGGGGTTCGTACTCATCTCCTCAGCGTTCCCGCTGGGGCAGCCGGACGGCGTACCGCAGATGCTGTGCACCGTGCGGCGCGGCGAACTACAGCCGTCCACGGCGCAGACCTTCGCGGAGCTCATCCACGCGGGGCTCGCCGCGCAGATTGATCTGGGCCCGCTGCCGGACGCCGCCGTCACCGCATTGATCGCGCAACTGGACGTCCCGCTCAGCGCGGACCTGACTCGCCGTCTCCAACGGTTCGTGGGCGGCAACCCCCTGTACCTGCTCGAAACGGTCCGCCACCTACTCAGCCAGCCCACCCAATCCAGTGACCGGCTGCCCATTACCGACCGCGTGGGTCAACTGGTCGACCGGCGGTTGGGCCGCCTCTCACCGGCCGCGCTCAACGTCGCGCGGGCCGCCGCGGTGGTGCAGAGTGACTTCGATATCGAGGTGCTGGCCGCCGTGCTCAACGCGCCGCTCATGGAGGTCATGTCCGCCTGGAGTGAACTCGAAGCCGCGCAGATCGTCTCCGGCTCCGACTTCACCCATGACCTGATCTACGAGGCCGTGCGGCGCCAGATGCCTGAACCGGTCCGCCTGCTCCTGCACCGCAGCGCCGCCCGGGCCCTCCAGGCCGGTCCGCCTGGCCGCGTGGCCATGCACTGGCTGCTGGCCGAAGATCCAGCCGAAGCCGTGCCGCATCTCCTGCTCGCCGCGGCCCAGGCACTCGACGTGGGCCGGGAAGCCGAGGGCCGCGCCTTCCTGGCCCAGGCCACGCAGGCGTACCACCAGCGTGAGCGCGCCGCTGGCCACGGCAGCGCGGAAGCCTGAGCCGCGCAGGGAAAGCCGGAACGGCTGCCGCCAGGTTCCACCAGGGTGGTTCGAGGGGTGCCAGTCCGACCAGGAGACGCTGGTGTCCGGGCCGAAGTGCGCTGACCGGACGTCATCCGGCGCGCCGAATGGCCCACCAGGCACGTGACGGCACGGACCTGCGCGGGGGCCGTGCCGCCTGCGCTCCGCCTGGACTTGACCAGCCAGAACACGCTGGCTCCGTCCATGTCACCCGTCCGTCATGGTGAGGGCGGCAGGCTGCGTGATATGCCCACCGTCCCACTTCGCGCCGGACTCGCGCTGGCCCTCACCGTCCTCCTGAACCCGCCCGGCGCGGCTGCGGCGACCGTAACGGTCCGTGACGGTGACCTGTACCTCAACACGCCGCAGCGTGCCATTCGTCTGACCACCTACGGCCGGAACTCCGATCCGGTGGTCTCACCAGATGGGCAGTGGGTGCTGTACCTCTCATTGCCGCAGTGGGTGGTGGGCGGCGGGTACCTGCCCACCAACGTCTGGGTGATGAACCTCCGCACGCGAGTGGCCCACCGCCTGGCCGACCAGCCGGCGCCGTCGACGCCCGAGGGACCGTACATCTGCCGCGATCTTCTCGTGTGGTCGAGCGACAGCCGAAGTGCCGCCTGGGTGGAGTGGCGCGTCACCAGCACCCGTAATTACACCAGGCCGAGTCCGACGTTCGTGGTGACCCAGTCCGTGGACGGCGACCGCCGGCAGGAGGTCCGGGTGCACTCGGCGTCAGCAACCCTGGGCTGGCGCGACGAGGATCTCTTCATACAGCTCTGGTCCTCGGTCACACCTGACCGCCGGTGGGTCAACAACGACCTCATGATGTCGCTCCGGCCGCAGGCGAGCGCTGCCGGTGACCGCGTCAGACTCAATGTCCAGACCGGCGCTCTCACGGTCGTGTCCCGCTGATCCAGACCTGCCGGGCTCCCGGCTGCGCAGGGCGCGAATGCCCTGGTCGCCACGGACGACAGGGCAGGCGGTCTGGGGTGCTCAGGAGGTCAGCA
This sequence comes from Deinococcus radiotolerans, assembly GCF_014647435.1. Taxonomy (NCBI): domain Bacteria; kingdom Thermotogati; phylum Deinococcota; class Deinococci; order Deinococcales; family Deinococcaceae; genus Deinococcus; species Deinococcus radiotolerans. Next base: position 16,607 of record NZ_BMPE01000034.1, read on the forward strand.
GGTCGTGCAGGTCCCAGGTGACGCGGGCCGCGCCGCCACTGACGTTGCTGAGCACCACGACGTGAACGCCGAGCAGAGGATAGTCAGCGGCGCGGGCGCTGACGCCCTCCTCCTCCCCGGTCAGCCCCACCCGGGTTACCTGCCCCTGCAGGTCCAGGGAGCAGGTCAGGCCGTGACCGACCCGCGTGGCCTGACCGCGGAGCGTGCCGGCACCGGCAACGGACCGTTCACCGTTCAGGAGCTGGGCGCTGAGGGGCGCGCTCAGCAGCTGCCCGCCGCGCAGGGCGTGCAGAAACCGGTCGAGATCCGCAGCCGCGCTCGTCACGCCGCCGTCCGCTGCAGGGGCCGGCGTAACGAGGTACGTGTTGCGGCGCCACCGGCCGTCCGGTTCGGAGGGTGGAACGTAACCCTGCGCGGTGTCTGGCACGACATCGTCGGTGTGATCGAACCCTGTCGCCGTCATGCCGGCGCGGCCGAAGACGAGGTCCTGCACGGTCTCTTCATAGGGCCGCCCGAGGATGTCTTCCAGGATCAGGCCCAGCAGGATGAAGCTGGCGTTGCTGTACCGGAAGTGCTCCCCCACGCCCGCCAGCGGGGCCTTGTGCGCGAACAGCGGCAGATAGTCGCGGTTGGTCCTGAGGGCGAACACGTCATGCTGGGCGCGCAGGCGCTGCCATTCCTCCGGCCAGTTCAGGCTCTCCTCGAACCAGTCCGCGAGGCCGGCCGTCATGGTGAGCAGGTGGCGGACCGTCACGGCCGGTGGAATCCGTGTGCCGCTCAGGTCCAGCACGTCGTGGGCGGGCGTGTCCAGCATGAGCCGTCCCGTTTCAATCAGATGCCACACGGCGACGGCCGTGAACGCCTTGCCGATCGACGCGACGCGGAAGCGGGTGCCTGGCGTGTGGCGGACGTTCCAGGTGCGGTCAGCCAGTCCGTAGGCGCGGGCCAGGGGCGGCCCGTCCTGGCTGGTGATGAGGACCGTGCCGTGAAAATCGCCGTCGTGGTCCAGCTGGTCAAGGTACGCGTGAAGGTCATGGACCATGGTCGTTCTGCGGGGCGCAGACTCACCTCCTTAGTTCAGGGTGCTGAGGTCAAAGTGCAGGGTGTGGGCCCGGCCTTCCTGGAAGGTCACCGCCTGCAGGGGACTGCGGCTGGGCACCTCGAACACGTACCGCGCGCGGTAATCCGCCGAGGGCGCCACCTGCAGGTTCGGGCCGCCCTCGCTGCGGGCCTTGAGGACCGTGACGGCCGGCAGGCGCTCCCCGTCAGCGTCCAGGATTTCCGCGGTGAGGGTGTTGCGACCCAGGTAACTGTCGGCGGGCGCCATGTTGTTCAGCAGGACCGTCGCCACGACGTAGCGGTACCCACTGCGGGGCGCGCGGCCGTCCAGGACCTCGTCGCTGAACGCGACCGTCTCGAGCGTCAGGTCGAAGCGCTCCAGGGGGTACTTGCGGTTCGGGAGGGCTGGAACGGCACTCAGGGCGCTCGCGCCACTCGGGTCGGCCGGGTCAGCGTACGGAGGGGTGAGCCGCGCGGTGACCTGACGCAGGTCGTACCGCAGGACGCCCGTGCCGGTCTCGCGTTCCACGATCAGTTTCGGTACCGGCCCGCGGGCGGGGACGACAATGACCGTCACGAAGTCCAGCGCCTGGGACGGCTTGAGTTGCAGCGAAGCCGATTCGCGCGTGCCGGCGCGCCCCACGCTCCTGAGGGCGGGGCGGTTCGTGTTGCCCGCATCGACCGCGGTGATGGTCAGCGACTGGGCGTTGAAGAAGGCGTCTTTCTTCTGCGGGTTCGCCACCCGGAACGTCAGGACCAGCAGCTTCTGATCGGCCTGGGGGGTCACGACCTCGGTGCCGATGATCACCCGGGACACACTGAATTCCGCCTTGAGCAGCGTGAAGTTCAGAGGGGCGCTGCGGCCGATCGTGTAGGGCTTGCCGGGCACGGCCGCGACGCCCGCCAGCGGCACGGTCCCCTGGAGGACCGGTGTCTGCGCTGCGGCCACACAGCCGGCTGGACCGAACGGAAGGAGAAGGGCGAGGGAGAGGAGGGTCAGGCGGGAAGCAGTCGTCATGGGGCAACCTTATGAAGGGGGGGATGACATCGCAGTGACGCCGGACGAGAGGACGTTCAGGGACGCTGCATCGTCACGGTGCCGCTGCCCAGCGGCTGGTCGGCGTCATCCACCGCCCGGAACGTGCCCCTGAACTGATCGCCGGTGAACGTGCCCGTGACGTGGAAGGTCACGGTGCCGTCCCCAGCATCGACGCCGAGCATAAAGGCGCCCGAGCGTGGTCCGAGCACCCACGCCACCCGCTCCGGACCCACGAATCCGCTGCCTGAGAGGGACGTCTCCCCATCGTCATAGAGGTCCAGCGTGAGGGTCACGCGCTGACCGGGAATGTCGAGCGTGGCGGTCCAGCGGCCCGTGGCCGACCACACCGCAGGCCTGACCGGCGCTGCTGCGGGCGCCGGGGCGGCGCGACCTGGCGTCACCGGGCCGTCCGCGGCCAAGGACGGCGCGCTGGCCTGAGCCCACGCGGCCTGATCCGCCGCTGCGGTCGCCTGCGCGGCCGCGCGCGACACGTAGGTCCGCCGGGTTCCGTCCACATTCACGGTCAGCTGGGCGTCCTGCACGGCGATCGTGGCCCGGTACGGCGGCGCGGTGCGCGGTTCCGTGTCGCCCTGGGACCGCTTGCACCCTGAATTCAGGGACTGCGGCGAGAGCCCGCTGATCCGGCGGCCCTGTGCTGGCGTGAACGTCACCTGATCGCCGGAACGCTGATACCGGCCGGATTCCGTGGTCACGGTCAGGGTGCCGCAGGTGATGACGTACGCGCCGAAGTAACCAGGGACGTACGTGAAGTCAATGTCCGTCAGGGTGTACTGCCCGTCCGGGCGCAGCGTCAGGCGGGTGGTGTCCGCCTGCGCGCCACTGTAGGCACTCTCGTACACCGCGGCGGGGTAGGCGAAGCCGGACAGCCACTCGCCGGTCAGCGTGGGGGCCGTGGCGGCAGCGGCGGGCGTGAACAGCATCACAGTCAGGGTGAACAGGCGAAGCATTGGGCCTCCTCGGGCAGGTGCAGGCGGCTGAGGGAGCCGCGGGACGTCAGGGGTGACCGCCGCGCCGGAAGCGGCCCGGATCATCTGGCGAACGGCGAGGGCCGCCCGCGCGGGTCGCTTGCCGGGGTGGGGCGCAGTCCGGTAGGGAGGACCACCGTCACGCTAGGCAGGGGACCGTGACGTCCGGATGACAGGCCCGCGGACGATCCCCGCCCACCGGTGTCATTCAGCAGTCACGGCCATCCCGCAAGACTCGTGACGGCCGTGACATGCGAATCCATCCCCCTGCCCCATCAACCCGAGACACCTCGATTCTTCCTGCCTGGAGCGCGCGTCCAGCGCGGCCCATGGACGCACCACCCGGAGGCCCACCATGACCCTCAACCCAGATCAAATGCTGGTCCCCACCGCCTTCGTCACCGCACACGTCATGTTCAGGCGGCAGCAGCTGGAGGACAACGAAGGGGACTACGACGCGGTGATGGACTCCCGGCACGACCTGCGCGTGTGGAGCGACAGCCCCTGGCCGGAAGACGGCTTTACCCGGGAAGAGAATGCCGCTGACCTCAGCATGCACATGGGCGAGCATGACCGCGACGAGGGCTACGGCTTCAGCATCTTCCGCACGGACAACCGGCAGTTCCTCGGCTCGCTGTACTTTCATCCGGTCGCCCCGTTCCGCGATCACTACGCGCCGTCCCCTCACGCGGACGCCCGGCTCAGGCCGCTCGACGTCCGCGTGGAGTACTGGCTGCGCCGCGGAACCGACGCCGCCCTGCACCAGGACGTCCTGCAGGGGGTCCAGACGTGGCTCAAGCGCGACTGGTGGTTCCAGGGCGTGACCTTCGGCTCCCGGCGGAACATGCATGAGCAGCGCCGGAGATACGAGGCCGCGGGCCTGACCGAACTCACCCAACTGGTGGCCAGGGACGGCGAGCGCCGATTTCACTTCCACGTGTCGTAACGGCGCCGGACCAGATTCCGCAGGCGCAGCGCCGGACCCACCACCCGCGAGATCGGGGGGCGAGACGCAGCGGTCCGCCAGCGGCCACAGACGGCCGCTCCGGTGGACTGCCGTGCAGGTGTGCTGCGGGGGAAGGTCAGCGTCTGCAGGACCGTGGAGATCAGGCAGCCCTGAAGACCGTGGTGGTGGACCGCAGGTGGGAACACCGGACCTCGGTCCGCCCATGACAGGCAGCGCGCCCGTCCTTCAAGGGCTCAGCGAGCGCGAAGACCGCGCACACGCCCTGACGGTCAGCCCGCCGCGTTCCTCACCGTCATGACCGTCATTCCCCTACGGCCCCCAGGACACCTGGACCGTCACCGGCCTGTCACGATGCGGCACGTACGGTCACGGCATGTTGATGCATGACACGGCCCTGTGGGCCATGGCCAAGTACCTGGCTGAGGTTGATTTCCGCGTGCGCTGCCAGTCCGGGGAAGATCCTCCTGCGGCGTGGGCAGGCACGTCGCAGCGGTTGAGCGAGATGCTGGACGCCACCGGCTACAACCTGTCCTTTTTCGCCCCGGAAGTGACCGCCATGAAACGCGCGCTGCTTAGACCCGCCCGCGCTGCGGAACGGGCCCTCTGACCCCATCAGAGCAGGCGTGCGCAGGTGGGGCGCTCGGCTCAGCATGGTCCACCATTCCGCTTCTCGACCGACTCCGATCTACTCTGTCGCCCTGCCGTGCCACCGAGGTGTCACCGGGGTGTCACGGTCCGCCGCCTACCGTCGGAAACATGCGACGTTCACTCACGCTGATCTGCCTGTCCCTTGCCCTCTCCGGTCTGGCCAGCGCCGCTGATCTGGCAGGTGTGGATATCGACCGGAACGGCATTCGGGACGATATCGACCAGTACATTGCGGAGCGGACACCCGTCCAGTCCGCTGAGCGAACGGCGGCGCAGGCGTACGCGCGGGCACTCCAGAGCGCCGTGACCGGTCAGCAGAACGCGGGCGCGCTCAGCGCACTCGTGTCGTTGCGGCAGCAGGGGGCTGACTGGTCCACCTGGGCGCGCGATCTGCGCGAACTGACCGTCAACACGGGCGCGCGACTCGACGCCTACGCCGCCGCGCTGGACCGCGCCGGCCCTCAGTTCCTCCCCCTCCAGCCTGACGGCGAGCAGGCGTGCCCGAACCGCGCCTGCACAGTGCTCGTCTTTCAGAATGGCATTCTGACGTCGGAAGACTCAGCGCTCCGGAGCCTGCTGGCCCTGCGGCAACTCCTGGGGGACACCCAGGCCGGTCGGCGGCTGCTGTACGCCCTGAACTACAACCCGACCGAAGGCGTAGGGGACTTCGTGGAAGTGTTCCGCCAGAAATTCGGCGAGCATGACCGCGGCGCGGCCGCCTTCGCCGGAACGCTGGGAGCGCCCGACGCCCTCACCGGCGTCCTGGCCACCCTGCTGCAGGCGAAACTCCGCGCCACCACCTCGGCTGCGCCGACCACCCTGGGAGGCTGGGTGTCCGCCCTGACGCAGCCCCGCCGGACCCTCACCGCTGCTGCGCCCCTGCCCACGCCCGCTGAACTCGCGGACACCACGCGCCAATACACTGGCGCGTACCTCGATCAGGTCGTGCACGCGACGGTAGACATGAGACACCGCCTGGGCGAGACGACGTACATGGATGACAACGCCAGAGCACTGGCCGATGGGCTGGAAGCCTACCTGCGCCGCGGCCTGCGGGTCGTGCTCGTCGCCCACAGCCAGGGCAACCTGTACGCCGACGTGGTGCAGCGGGAACTCAAGCGCCGCGGCGTGCCCCTGACCCGCTTCGCCGTGGTGGGCGTCGCCGTCCCGAACGGTGAGCCCCCGGCGGGCGGGCGGTACGTCTCCACGCAGGCGGACCTCGTGCTCGGCGCACTCCGCTTCCTCTTCCCGGTGCTGGCCGCCAATGACCGTACGGTCGCGCCCGTCCAGCCGGGCAGCGCGTTCCTCGGCCACGGCTTCGTGGACGTCTACACCCGCCCGGGTTCACCCGTCGCAGAGCGCGTGATCAGCGCGATCCGCGACACGATCACGGACCTGTCCAGCCAGTAACACGGCACCACCTCAGCACCAGACATTTGAGGGAACTGACGTGCTGGGGGTCTGGAATGGCCTCCCCGGGAGGCGCAGGCCGTTCCAGAAGACATCGCTGCCCCACCCGCCCGATTCCGGATCTGCCACCCGATCCGCAGTTGTCCTGCCGGTGGGCGTGGGTTGCTGCCCGCTGCGCGCCGATCTGGGTCATCCAGGCCAGGGCGCGACACCGCCATCCGAACGACCCAGCCATTCGCTCTGGGGTCGTCCTGGGTGTGGAGTTCAGGTGCACGCCACGAGATGTCGACGAGCTGAACGTGGCTTCAATGCGCCAGCGGAGACGAGAGGTGCCCCTAACGTCCAGCACGGGTCAATCCGGCGTCACGATCACCTTGTCCTCCACGGGGGACAGGGTGATGACCACGTGCAGTCATCTGAATGACACCCTCAGCCGCTCAACCAGGGTGCGCACCTAAGAGCCTGAGGACAGAACACGTCGGACTATGTTCCGATCATGGTCGAGCAGCTCGTACCCGA
>NZ_BMPE01000035.1 GCF_014647435.1 Deinococcus radiotolerans
AGGCGGGCTGAGGTACGCTGAGATTTGCAAATCGGCTGGAACCGCAATTGGGGCACCCTCACTTCTGCCTGAGATCGAGCCTGGAACAGTCGATGGTTTCTACTACCACGACAGCATGGAATGGCTCTTCGCTGAAGAGCGACTGGAGCGGTTGAGAATCCAGTTTGACGGACCCTTCCGGTCCACCCGTGCGTTCGGCCAGCTGCAACTCCAATGGATATCTGTGCTCTGGCAACGGCCCTATCAAGATGTTCTTGCGCTGTTCCTAGGTAGTGGCAGGACATTCCGGCTACTTGAGTACACGGATGGGACGCTCGGCCTGCATTGTTTCCGTGCGCCTTCTGGCTTGTTGCTCGAGTTCGGTGCTGATGGCCTATGCGAGCACTTCACACTCGAATTTGAGGACAGGTTCAGCGGGCTTGGCGGTATCAGGTCATTGACCCTGCAAGAGTAACTCCCGCCTACTCCAGTTCCTTGCGCATGATGACGTTGGTGGTGTGGTAACCGAGTTTCTCGTACAGGGCGCGGGCGGGGGCGTTGTGCCCGAAGACGTGCAGGCCGATGCGGGTGGCGCCACGCGCGGCGGCGTCGATTTCGAGGAGCGTGAAGGCCTGCGTGGCGTACCCGCGCCGCCGGTAGGGTTCGTGGATCTCGATTTCGTAGATGAAGGCGGTGGTGGCGCCGGACCTCTGCTGCAGGGCGTACCAGAGGACGCCCACGTCCGCCCCCTCGCTCGGGTCGTAGAGGGTATACAGGACGTTGTCGGGCGTCTGGGGTCCCTGGGGGAGCAGCTAGTCGAATTCGCGTTCGCTGCGCGCCTGGGCTTCCTCCGGGGTCCACTCACTGCTGGCGATTTTCTCGGCGGCGTACTGCGGGACGGTGTGGGCAAGGAACCGGTCGAACGCGTCGGCGGTCATCAGGCGGAGTTCGAGCATAGGGGCAGTGTAGGCGTGTGGTGGTGGGGGGCGTTCTGACCCGGCAGCGCCTTGAATCAGACGAAAATATGTGAACAATGCGATATGGCTGAATTTCCTGAAGCTGGCGTGGCGCCTGACCGGCTTGTCCGACCTGAGCAGCGCCCCTACGAATCGCCGCAGGTGACGCCGCTGGGGCCCTGGGAGCGGCGGACCCTGGTGATTTCTGTACCGCTCGGTCCGGGCAGCGCTGGACTGAATCTGGGTGAACGCGATGCCCGGTAGGCGAGCTGCGTGGGTGGCGCTGGCGCTGTGCAGCCTGCTCAGCTGCTCGCCCAGCCGCGTGCCGGCGACCAGCCCCCTGACGCCCCTGGGTCTGGTTGAGGTGAGCTTCGACGGCCTGGGAGGGGCGCAGCCGACCACGCAGGTGCGGACCCTGTCGCTTGCCGAATCGGCTGGGGGCCTGGATCTGAGCCCGCAGAGTGTCAGCGTCACCGACGTGGGCGCCCGGAACAGTGGTGGCACGCGGTACATCACGGCCACGTACCGCGTCCGGAACGCCAGCAGTGACGGCACGCCCTCCGGTGCGGCGCGCAGCAACCTGACCCTTCTCGCGGCTGCCGTTCCCAGCAACGTGGACGGCACCGCGATCAGCCAGATGCTGACGTTCAGTGGCGCCGCGGCGCCCACCGGCACAGCGCGGACGGCCATGCCCACGCACGCCCTGGAGTACAGCGCGCTGGACGGCAAGGTCATGCCCGCGACCGGAGGCACGGACCTGCAAGTGTTCACGGAATCCGAGGTCCTCCCTGGCAACTTCACAGGTGCGGGCGGCCCGGCCAGCTCCTATGCGGATCTGGGAGTCACGACCGTCTTCCCGTACGGGTATGTGGTGCACACCCTGGGAGGCGGCCGTACCCTGCCTGCCAGCCCTGCGGTCAACCAGTACAACGGCCGCGTGGCCCTGAGCGTCCGCATGCCTCTGCAACCCGACGACGCCGCGCAGACGCCCACGCAGGGCGCCCAGCGCGACCCGTGGTCGTTCCGCATGACGTTCTTGGTCGTGCAGGACCCGGATACCCGCGTCACGCAGAGCCTGGAAGATCAGACGCTGCCGGACTCGGTGATCCTGGGCCGCGCCGCGGCAGCCGGGGCGGGCAGTGTGAACATCCTGCCCGGCAGCGCCTACGCGTCGGGAGCCACGTTGCCCCCGCGCACCATCTGCCAGGTGCGCACCGCTGGCCAGGTGGGCAGTGGCGCCACGTACCTCGTCAACTCGTGCCTCTGAGCGGAGACTCCATGCGACACCTGCCCCTGCTGATTCCCACGCTGCTGCTCGCCGCTTGCGCGTCCCCACGCACAGCGCCGGCCGTACCTGCCCCTAACCCCGTCGAGGCGACCCCTGGCACGGGCACGCCTGCCCCGGTCCTCCCCGCGCGGCCCGCCCTGACCCCCCTGGGCCTCGTTCAGATTGAGTTCACGGGCGTCTCGGACCAGACTGGCTTTCACGCGCAGCAGCTGCGCCCCCAGGGCCTGACGGACCTGACCGGCATTCAACTGGAGCCCCTCGCCAACGGCTCGTTCACGCTCGGCACGCGCGGCAGCGGCGGCATGAGGTACCTGTACGCCACCTTCCGCGTCCGCAACGCCTCCACTGGCGGCGTGGCGTCCAGCGTGGCGCGCCGGAACGTGACCCTGGTGGCCGCCAGCACGCCCAGCACCATCGGTGAGACGGCCATCAGCGGCCTGCAACGCTTCGACGGCACGGCCGGCAGCGCCGCCGTTGCGCCCACGATCCTGCCCACGCACGGCATGACCCTGGACCGCACCACCGATCAGGTGCGCCCAAAACCCGGCAGCGAGGACCTCCAGGTGTTCCCAGAAGACGAGGTGAACGTCACCGTCTCGGGGGCCACCCGGGTGTTCCCGTACGGGTTCGTGATCCGCAACCGCACCACCCCCGCCACCCGCCTGCTGAGCGCCAACCCAGCGGCGAACCAGTTCGACGGCGTGGTCACGGTGGCCCTCAAGGTGCCCCTCCAGGCCACAGTTGCCGACGACCCCTTCCGGTTCACCATGAACTTCGCGGTGCTGGAAGACAGCCTGACCCGCGTGACCGAAAGCCCCGAGGAGCAGGGCACGACCGCCGCCGCCACGCGCGCCACCACCCTGGGCGCCACCACCCCGGTCATGACGCTGTGCGGCACGACCCTGACCAGCAACGCGCTGTTCGTCGGGTCGGCCACCACCGCCGGAAACACCAGCCGCCTCGCGGCGCTGGGTGGCCAAGTGGCGCTGAAAAACTCTGCCCTGGCGTACAGCGTGCCCGGCAACGTGCAGCTGAACGTGCCAGCCGGCAGCGGCCTGGGCAGCGCGTACAGCGCCTACGGCGGCGCCAGCCTGACCTTCAACGGCAACAGCAGCCAGCGCACCGGACGCGTGAACGTCAGCATGAACGGCAGCTTCACGTACGAATCCGCAGTCGGGGACGGCGCCACCCCCGTCACGGACAAACTGAACTACAGCGTCAGTGACGGCCAGGGCTGCACCAGCCCCACCACGCAGGCCAGCGTGAACGTCAGTGGCCGCGTGTGGTTCCTGAACAACGCCGGCGCCGCCGGGGACGGCCGGCAGACCACGCCCCTCAATACGCTGGCGGCCCTGCAGAACGCCTCGGCCGCCGGGGACACCCTGTACGTGTTCCGCGGCACCGGCACGACCAGCAACCAGAATACGGGCCTGACCCTGAAGGCCAACCAGAGCCTGATCGGTGAGGGCAGCCCGCTGACCATTGGCGGCGTCACCTACCGCGCTGCGGGCGCCACGCCTCTACTCGGAAATTCGGGCGGGGCGGGCCTGACCCTGGCGCAGAACAACACCGTGCAGGGCGTGGCCGTGCAGGGCGTGACTGGCATCAGCGGCACGAACTTCGGCACGCTGACCATTCCCGCTGGGAGCGGCACGCGCATCAGCGGGAACGGCGGCCCCGCCCTGAACCTGACCACGGGCACGCTGAACGCCACGCTGCAGAGCGTGAGCAGCAGTGGCGCCACTATCACGGGCGGCCTGACCCTGACCGGAGTGGGCGGCACGCTGAGCGTCACGGGCGCTGGCGCACCCGGCACCGGCGGTCTCCTCCAGCTGGGGCAGTACGGCGTGCTGGCCCAGCCCGGCACGCAGACCCTGACCCTGTCGCTGGACCGCATGCAGATTGAGAACAACACGGCCAACGGCATCCGCGTCGCCACGGCCAGCACCGAAACGGGCCGGGTGCTGCTGACCGTGCAGAACAGCACCTTCACTCAGAACGCCCAGGCGGCCGTGTTCGTGAAGCACGGCGCGAGCAGCGCCTCCCGCACGGTCCTCAAGGGCAACACCATCCAGCACAACAATTCAGCCGGCGGCGGAATTGAGGTCATCACGCAGCACACCAGCGCCCAGACCGACGAACTGATTGCCCAGAACAACATCATCAATCTCGCGGGGGGGATGGGTATTCAGGGCACCGTCCAAGGCAGCGGCACCCTGCTGGCCAGCGCAACAGGCAACACCGTGCAGTCCTTTGGCAATGAGGGCATGTGGTGGCACGCGCAGGGCAGCAACAGCCGCGTTGACGCCACCGTGCAGGGCAACACCCTGACCACCAGTTCGGCGATCGCGCTGGACGGCATTCTGCTGCAATCAAGTGACGCCGCCACAACAAACTCAGTGGTTTGCGGCAACGTTACGGGTAATACGGTGCAGGCTGCAGGGGCTCCCTCCCTGATCGGTGACATCTCGCTGTACATCGTGCCTGGCAGTGGGAACCAGGTGCTGCTGCAGGGCCTGAGTGGTTCGCCCATCTCCTACCTGACTTCCCGCAACACCATCTCTATCGTTGACGTGAGTGGCTCGCCTGTCCTGGCGGGGAACTGCACGCTCCCCACTCCCTGAGGTCCGCATGGGTTACGAACCTTTTCTCGGTGAAATTCAAATCTGGCCGATCAACTTTGCCCCGAAGGGCTGGGCGCTGTGTAACGGTCAGCTGCTGGCCATCAATCAGAATCAGGCGCTGTTCTCCCTGCTGGGCACCTATTACGGTGGGAATGGACAGACCAACTTTGCTCTGCCGGACTTCCGGGGCCGCATGCCCCTGCACTTCGGCACGCAGCCCGGCGGCCCCAATTACGTGCTGGGGCAGATGGGGGGGGAAACCAGCCACGCCCTGACGGCCGCTGAATTGCCCGCCCACACGCACGCGCTGACGGGCATATCGGGCAGTGCCGCCAGCACGCTGCCGGGCGGGAACCTGCTCGCGGGCGCGCCGGCGTACGTGACCACCGCCCCTGACACGAGCCTGAGTGCGGCCAGCGTGTCCAGCGTCGGCGGGGGGCAGCCTCACAACAATATGCCGCCCGCGCTCACGCTGAATTTCATCATTGCGCTGCAGGGCATCTTCCCGTCGCGCAACTGAACGCAGCAAAGGATGACACATGGACCAGTTCATTGGAGAAATTCGCATGTTCGCTGGGACCTTCGCCCCAGTCGGTTGGGAGCTGTGCTGGGGGCAACTGCTGCCCATCTCGCAGTACGACGTGCTATTTCAACTGATCGGCACCACGTATGGCGGGGACGGGGTGTCGAACTTCGCCCTGCCGGATCTGCGTGGCCGGATTCCCATTCACGTGTCCAGCGGCCTGACGCTGGGTGCGCAGACAGGGACGGAAACGGTCACGCTGAACAACACTCAGATGCCCAGCCACACGCATGCGCTGCGCGCCAGCACCCAGCTGGCCCCGCAGGGCGGCACGGTCTCGTCCAGCAGCGTGCTGGCGCAGACGGACGGCAGCAACCTGTACGCCAGCACTGGGCGACGCTCGGCGACCCTGGCGCCCAGCAGCGTTCAGGTCAGTGGGGGTAATCAACCCCATGACAACATGTCCCCCTACCTGTGCGTGAATTTCATCATCTCCACGCAGGGCGTTTTCCCGTCTCAGAACTGAAGGATCAACATGGAACCATTCCTGGGCGAAATTCGCATATTCGGTGGTAACTTCGAGCCGAAAGGCTGGGCCTTCTGTAACGGGCAGCTGCTGCCCATCGCGCAGTACACGGCGCTGTTCTCCCTGCTGGGCACCTCTTACGGAGGGAACGGCAAGACCAACTTCGCCCTGCCCAACATCCAGGGGGCCGCGCCCATGGGGACGGGGGCCGGGCCGGGCCTCAGCCCGCGTGATCTGGGCGAGCAGGGCGGACAGGCCAGCGTGACCCTGCTGCAATCCGAGTTGCCCCCCCACACGCACATCATCAGCGCCTTCGACGCGGCCGGTACCAGCGCCGTCCCCACCGACCGCAACCTGGCCCGCAGCACTGGCGGCAACGTGTACGCCGCGGGCAGCCCCACCCTGACCCTGGCGCCGACCTCCATGGGCGTGGCCGGGGGCAGCCAGCCGCACAACAACATGCCGCCCTACCTGACCGTGAACTTCATCATCGCGCTCCAGGGCGTCTTTCCACAGCGCCCATGAGGGGGGCCGCATGACCAACCGACGCACCATCCTGAAATTCGCCGCGGCCGCCGCCCTGCCCGCCGCCCTGAGTGCTCCTGCCGCGGCGCAGGCCTCACGCGCGCTGCACCTGCTGGTTGTTGTACCCAGCCGCGAGGGCGTGCCTGGCTTCACGGCTGCGTTCCTGAGCGGCCTGCGTCAGACGCTGAGCGGCGTGACCCTCAGTGTGCAGGCCAGTGGCACCCGGCCCGGCGACCTGTCCCGCACCCTGACCCACCCGGCCGACCTGATTCTGGTGCTGGGCGACGGCGTGCCCCTCCCGGCCCCAGCCAGCAGTGCGCCCGTCATTCTGGCCGGAGCGGGCGTCGCCCCCACCCGCCAGGCCCGTCAGCCCGGCGTGCTGCACGCCCACCTGGGCCTGTGGGAACGCGCCTGGCAGCAGGGGCGGGCCCTGGCCCAGGCCAGGGCCCGCCCCTTCCTGGCCATGAGCGTCCTGGACAGCGGATACGACCTGCCGCTGGCCTTCACGGCCGGGCTGGACGGCACGCCGGGCGCCCTGGCCGGTCAGACCGTGCTGAGCGGCGGCGAGCGGCCCGACGCTCTGATCGCGCAGGCTCGCGCCAGCGGCGCCACGCACCTGCACGTGCAGGACACCGCCGGGCAGCTGAACGTGGCGGCCCTTCAGGGCGCGGCGCGGCGCGCCGGGCTGGGCTTCAGCGTCCTGAACCTCGCCCCGCAGGGTGGCGTGCACCCAGCCGGTCAGCTGGGTCAGGACGTGGGGCAGTGGGTGACGCTCGGCGCCGCGCACAGTCCCACACGGCATCCCCTGGTGCTCCTGTCGGCCCTGAGTGCCCAGCAGTTCACGGGCACGCGGGGTCCGCTGCGGGTCACGGCGGATGGGCAGCTGGACGGGCAGACTGGCGCGGCCGGGCGCGCGCCGACCGGTGTGCTCGGCGGTGTCTCCGGTCACCGCGGGCACGTGCATCCGTACCTGCATGGCTGAGTGAAGGGCGAACCCCGGCGACAGGAGAGGCGAGCGCCTTCCTGTCGCCGGAGCCCATCAGGCGGGATCAGTGCCGTTCAGGGTGACGGCGTGGTCGGTGCCTTCCCAGCCGCTCTCGAAGCGGCGGGTGAAGTTCAGGACGCGGTGCGTGGCGAGTTCCTCGAGGGGCAGGGTGACGACCCACAGGCCGAATGGGTCGGGGGTGGCGTCGCGGTCGTGCGCGCCCTGCCAGGCGTCCCAGCCGAGGTGCAGCGTGAAGGGGACGGGGCTCTCGATGGTCAGTGTGCGGCCCGCGGGCAGGGCGGCGCAGGGCGTCTCGTTGCGCCAGCGCCATTCGGGGGCGGGGCGGGGGGTGGCGTAGCGGTCCTCGACGGTGGCGAGCAGTTCGGCTGGGTGGCCACTGGAGAGGGCGATCAGGAGCTTGAGGTATTCCGCGTGGGCCCACACGAGCGGCATGGCGCTGCCGGACGGGCGGCCCGGCGTGAGGCCCCACTGCGGCAGGGCCGGGCCGTCCCAGACCTGTTCGGGGAGCAGGCCGCCGGGGCTGGCGCAGCGGGCGATGGTCTCCAGGTACGGCAGGGGGTCCTCGCCAGCCTGGAGGGCCAGGTGGCCGCGTTCGCCGCTCAGGAGGGGCCAGGGGCGGCCGCGGCCGCTGCCGTCGTAGGGGCGGCCGTCGTCGGACTCGCCGTACCCGTCGCCGTTGTAGCGGCGGTACAGGGGCCCGGCGGGCGTGTCCACGCGTAGCACGTGATCCACGACGCGCGTGGTGTCCTGCACGCGCGGGTCGGTAGGCGCGCGCAGGCCCAGGCGCGGCAGGTATGAGAAGTCCAGGCTGACGAGGGCCGAGGCGGGCACGGTCTCGCCCAGGCGGTTGCGCAGCAGCACCTGCCCGCTCAGGCCCCCCTCGGCCTGCGGGGGGGCGAGGCGCACGTAGTAGCCGTCCACGCCCAGCTGCGCGGCCAGTGGGGTGCCGGTGACGTAACACCAGCTGTCCAGGCGTTCGTTCCATTCGTCCGCGAGGCGCAGCGCCGCGTCCCGCTCGGTGGGCGGCAGCCACGCGCTGCCCGCCACGAGCGCCGCGACGGCCACCGCGACCGTGAACGGGTTCACGCCCGGGTTCTCCTCCCAGCGGTCCTGGTCGCTGGTGGGGCCGGTGCGGGCCACGAAGCGCAGCGCGGCGCGGACCATCTCGGCGGTGCCGGTCACCTCGGCGCTGCCCACCTCGCGGAGTTTCGCGGCCAGCAGCACCGGGAAGGCCGTCTCGTCCAGTTGCAGGCCCGTCCAGTACGGGTCGCCGCTGGGGTAGTTGTTCTGCGGCCAGTGCCCGTCCTCCTGCTGCGTGGCAATGAACCGTGCCAGGATGCGCCGCGCGTCGTCCAGCTGATCGGCGGCGATCAGCGCGAACGCGGCCAGGGTCGTGTCGCGGGGCCACACGAGGTGGTAGCCGCCCAGCGTGCCCGTGTGGTTGCCCCAGGGCGTGCTGAGGCTGGCGACGACCGCGCCCGGGTACGTGCGGTCCTCATGCATTTTCAGTACGGCGGCACTGAACTGCGCCAGGCCGCCCAGCGCGGGGCCCGGGGCGGGCACGTGCGGCGGCGCGGCCCAGTCGGTCCAGGCCTGCGTGCAGGCGCGCCGGGCGGCGTCCGGGCCCTCGGCGAGGCTGGAGCGGGCCAGGGTCCACGCGCCGCGCGCGGTGTTCGAGAAGCCCAGCGCCACGGTGCCTGACGCGGCGTCCAGCTGCGCGCTGAGGGCCACGTTGCCCGGCCCGGCCTTCGTGTACGCCCAGGTCAGCTGCCCGTGCGCGCGCAGGTCCTGCCACCCGTCCGAGGTGCCCACCACCCCTGCCGAGGCGTGTGTCAGCGGCACGTCCGCCGTGACGCACAGCACGTGCCGGTGCTGATGCGCGAACAGCGCGCCGTCCACCCACGCGACGTTCTCCGGGGTGCTGGCGTCCAGGTGCGGGGACGTGATCAGCACCAGCCGGTACGGGCCGCGCAGCTCGAAGCGGATCAGCAGCGCGTCGCGCAGCGGGTCGGGCAGCACCTCCAGCGTCAGGTCGTACGCGGGCCCCGTGAAGCCCGGCGGGGGGCGGTGGCGGACGGTGGGCAGCGGTACGGCCGGAGCGGGGCTGCTCAGGTCGTAGTGCCGTTCGCGGGGCAGGTCCACCCACCCCGAGTCGCCCACCAGGTAGAAGCCCAGGTCGCGCAGCTGCGGCTGACCGGTGGACGGCCAGTACACCTCGTTCAGCATGCCGTGCCCCAGCGTGACCCACACGCGCGCGGGGCCCAGGCTGGTGGTCACGAAGTCCTTGTCGCTGCTGCTCCAGGTGGGCGGCAGGCCCGCCCCGCCGGGCGCGGCGTGCTCATCGCCGATCAGCTGGAAGGTGGGGATCATGCGCGCACTCCGGGCGGCTGGGGGGGGCGGTGGGGCATACCGTCACGCTAGGCCAGCCGGGGCGGCGGGGGCGTGAGGGCCCGCTGAAGGCCCCCCTGGCCTGCGGTCGTCCCGGTCATCTGGCGGATGCGTCCGGCCGCGCGGGGCGGGTACGGTGGCGGGCGTGACCGACACGCCATCCCCCATGCATGACGCCGAGGTGCGCGTGGACACCGCCCTGGTGACGCGCCTGCTGACAGAGCAGGGCCCGCAGTGGGCGCAGCTGCCCCCGCGCCTGCTGCGGCACTCCGGGACGGACAACGCCATGGTGCGGCTGGGGGACACGCTGGTGGCCCGCCTGCCCCGGATCGGCTGGGCGGCGGCGGACGTGGCCAAGGAGGCCCGCTGGCTGCCGGTCCTCGCGCCCCGGCTGCCGCTCCCGGTGCCAGAGCCGCTGTTCACGGGCGTCCCGGGCGCCGGGTACCCGTTCGCGTGGGCGGTGTACCGCTGGCTGCCCGGCGTGGACGCGGGCGTGGACACCGTCCGGGATGAGCAGGAACTCGCGCGGGCGCTGGCGGCCTTCATCCGGGTGCTTCAGGCCACGCCGCTTCCGGCCGGAGAGGGGCCGGTGGGTTCGCGCCGGGTGCCGCTGGCGGAGCGGGACGCCGCAACCCGCGACGCCATCGGCGCCTGCGCGGCGCTGGGCTTCCTGAATGAGGGTGCGGCGCTGAGCATCTGGGAGGCCGCCCTGAACGCCCCGCCGCACGCGGGCCCGCCCGTGTGGCTGCACGCAGACCTGAAGCCCGGCAACCTCCTCGCCCACGGCGGGCAGCTGAGCGCCGTGATCGACTGGGGCGCCCTGACCCTGGGTGACCCGGCGGTGGACTTGCAGCCCGCCTGGAACCTGCTGGGCCCGGTGGGCCGCGCGGCCTTCCGGGAGGCGCTGGGCGTGGAGGACGCCGCCTGGGCGCGCGGGCGGGGGTGGGCGCTCAGCGTGTCCGTGATCGCGCTGCCGTACTACCGGCACACCAATCCGGGGCTGGCGGGCGTGTGCCGCGACACCCTGCGCGCCCTGCTGGGCGGCTGACGCGCGGGACTGCGCGCCGGCTTCCGGTGCGTCCCGGCCCGCGCGCCCTATGATGCGGCCCATGACGAAGCGGCCCGCCGTGGGGGACAAGCAGGACAAGGGCAGTGACGTGCAGGCGATGTTCGCCAGCATCGCGCCCCGCTACGACCTACTCAACCGCGTGCTCAGTCTCGGCGTGGATCGAGGCTGGCGGCGCGCCGCGGCGCACGAGGCCCTAGCCCTGAAGCCCGCCCGGGTGCTGGACGTGGCGACCGGCACGGCAGATTTTGCGCTGGAACTCAAGACCCGCGCTCCTCAGGCCGAGGTGATCGGTAGTGACTTCGTCCCGCAGATGCTCGCCATCGGCCGGGAGAAGGCCGCCGCGCGGCACATCGACATCCGCTTAGAAGAGGGGGACGCGCTGAACCTGCCGTACCCCGACGGGAGTTTCGACACGATCACCTGCGCGTTCGGCTTCCGGAACTTCGCGGATTACGCGCGTGGTCTCGCGGAATTTCACCGGGTGCTCGCGCCGGGCGGGCGGGCCGTCATCCTGGAGTTCCCCCCGCCCCGCCCCGGCCTGCTGGGCAGCCTGTTCCGCGTGTACTTCCAGCACGTGCTGCCGCGCATCGGTGGGCTGATCAGCGGGAATGCGGGCGCGTACTCGTACCTCCCCGAGAGCGTCCTGGCCTTCCCCGAACCCGAACGCCTGGCGGGGCTCATGCGCGCCACGGGCTTCCGCACCCGCTACCGCCTGCTGACCTTCGGCATTGCCGCGATCCACGTCGGGGACAAACTGCCGTAGGCGGGGCACATCTGCTCGGCACGCGCGGGCGCGCCGGGCAGCATGACCGCATGACAGGACGGAGGCGGGCCGTGGCCCTGGTGGGCTGTCTGTGGAGTGGCGCAGTGCAGGCGCAGCAGGCCGTGCACCTTGTTGGCCTGGAGCGGGCCCCTGAGGGCCTGCGCGTCCTCTGGCTGTCTGGGGGTAAGGTGGGCGTGCTCTCGTGCCGGGGCGTGACCCTGACCGTGCGCCGGGGAAGACCACGACGACCAGTTCGGGACCGCTGCGCCTCCTGCTGACCGGCCCGAAGCTGATGTTCGGGCCGGTCACGCGGCCCCTGGCGCCGGACGAGGTGCGCTTCACCTGCACGCCCGCCTCTCCACGGCCGGAGGTGCCGGTGGGCGCGGACGTCACCCTCCGCTGGCGCTGAGGCTCAGGGCGGCTTCCACCGGTTCCTCGTACTGGCGGGCCTGTAGGGCCCACAGGTCCGCGTACTCGCCGCCCCGCGCGAGGAGGTCGGCGTGCTTGCCGTCCTCGATGATCCGCCCGGCTTTCAGGACAAGCACCCGGTCGGCCATCAGGACGCTGCCCAGGCGGTGCGTGACGAGCAGCGTGGTGCGCCCGCGCGCCAGGGCGGCGAAGGTGCCGAACACCTCGGCCTCGCTGCGGGGGTCGAGGGCGGCAGTGGGTTCGTCGAGGATCAGCACGCGGGCGCCCCGGTACAGGGCGCGGGCGGTCGCGAGTTTCTGCCACCCCCCGCCGGAGAGTTCGGTGCCGCCGAACGCCTGCCCCAGCCGGGTGTCCAGCGTGCAGGTGTCGTTCAGCACGCCCCTCAGGCCGCTGCCGTGCACGGCGACCTTCAGGCGCGCGTCATCCTGCGGCTGCCCCAGCAGGATGTTCTCGCGCAGCGTCCACTCGAAGCGGGCGAAGTCCTGGAAGACGGCGGCGACCTGCGCGCGCCACGCGGTCAGGTCGAGGTCGCGCAGGTCGGTCTGTCCGTCGCCCGCGCCGATCAGGATGCGCCCGGCCGTGGGGTCGTAGTAGCGCAGCAGCAGCTTGATCAGGGTGCTCTTGCCCGCGCCGTTCTCCCCCACGATGGCCACGGTCTGCCCGGCCGGGATGTGCAGGGTCACGTCCCGCAGGGCGGGCGGCTGGTCCCGGTACGCGAAGCTCACGCCGCAGAGCGTGACCGTGCCGTCTCCCGGAAGGGGGCGGGGCTGCGCGGGGCTCTGCACGCCGCCGGGCGCGTTCAGGAAGGCGTGCAGCTTGGCGAACCAGCTGAGGTGCTGCGTGCCGAGGCTGCCCATCTCGGTCAGGCTGCTCAGTTCCTGCCGCAGGGCCCCGAGGGCCGTGACCACCAGGGCCACGCTGCCCGCCCCGACCCGCCCGGCCTGCGCCTGCGCGACCACGAACGCGAACAGCCCGCCGGTGACCAACAGCGACAGCGCCTCGAAGGGCAGCAGGGTCAGCAGGCCGCGCGTGCGCTGGGCGCGCAGGGTCCGCTGGTACGCGCGCGTGCGGGTCAGCGCGTCGCGTTGCAGGTGCGGGGCGAGGCCGTACAGGCGGACCTCCTTGGCGTACTCGTGGCGCAGGGCCACGCGGGACAGGTAGTTCACCTCGCGCGCTTCGGGCGTTTTCTGGATGAACAGGCTCCAGCCCAGCCGGTGGAACTGCATCTGCCGGGCCATCAGGGGCAGCAGGCCCGCCACGACCACCAGAGGCACCCACCACCCGACCAGCAGCAGCGTGGCCGCCACGCTGAGCGCCGCCACCAGCCCGCGCAGCGCGTACACCAGCGTGGACAGCAGGTTCAGGGGGCGGTGGCTGGCGCCCCCCTGGAGCACCTCAAGGTCATCGTGGAACTGCGGATCTTCGAGCACGTCCAATCCCTGCAGCTCGGTCATGCGGCGCATCAGGCGCTGGTTCACGTGCAGTGTGTAGTGGTCGGCTGCGGCGCCCTGCAGGACCTGCGTGACGGGCGCCGTGACCTGCGAGAGCAGCGCCGCGCCCACCCACGCGCCCACCAGCGCGGCGAGGTTCACCGGCTGGCCGCGCAGCAGGCCGCTCACGCCGTCCACCGTCCACTTGCCGATCAAGACCGTCACGGCGGGCAGCAGGCCCTGCGCCGCGCCGCTGAGGAACAGGCCCGCCGTGACCAGCGGCTGGGCGCGCCACAGGTCCGGCAGGGTCAGGCGCAGGGTGCGCCACAGGTCACGGGCGGACTGGGAGGATGAGGTCATGAAGTCCGCAGCATAGAAGTGCGCGCCTGCAGGCCGGGCCGCAGGTGCGCTTGACGGGGGGGCGCTCAGGCCGTGGTCTTGTCCAGCCGCACGACCAGCATGGGTTCGCGGTGGGCGATCAGGTCACCGGCCTCATTCAGGATCAGCCCCGCCGCCTGCTGCTGCGCGGCGTCCAGGGTGGCGGCGTGGGCGCGCAGCGCGGCAACCGTGCCCGGCGTGCAGCCGCTCTGCTGCGTCCACCAGTCGAAGGGCAGGTCGTAGGGCACCACCTCATACGCGGCCCACGTGAAGCCCGCCTGGGCGCTCAGGGCCTGCCAGGCCTGCACGGGCCGCTGGGCGTGGTGGCTGGGGTCGCGCAGGCGCTGGTACGTGTCCGTCCACGCCTGCAACTCGGGGGTGGGGCTGATCTGGTCCGCGATCACCAGCCGCCCGCCGGGCCGCAGGACCCGCCACGCTTCGCGCAGGAAGCGGTCCAGGTGCGCGAAGTGGTGCGGGGCGTGCCGGGACGTGACCAGCGTGAACGTGCCGTCCGCGAACGGCAGCGCCTCGGCGTCCCCGTGGGTGAACACGCTGTTGGCCTGACCTTCGCGCGCGGCGCGGTCGCGGGCGTGGGCCAGCATGGCATCGGCCACATCAATGCCGGTGACGCGGTCCACGTGCGGGGCCAGCGCCAGGGCCGTGTTCCCGGTGCCGGTCGCGACGTCCAGCGCGTGATCGGCCGGGGTGGGGGCCGCCAGGCGCAGCAGGACGGGCAGGCTGGGCCCGGCGCGGTGAACCTCGCTGCGGGCGTACTGGTCGGCGTGGGCGTTGAACTGCGCGGCGCTGCGTTCCGTCATGCCTGCATGGTGCGCCGCCACACGGCCCGGGCGCCAATCACGCGGGCGGGGGAGGGGTATAACGAAACCTGATGGCTTCACTGGACCTGTTCCGGGTGTTTGTGGCGGTGTACCGCGCGGGCAGCGTGAGCGGCGCCGCCCGCGAGCGGCACCTGACGCAGCCGGCCGTCAGCGCGCAGATCGCGGCGCTGGAGGCGCGGGTGGGCGAGGCGCTGTTCCGCCGCACGCCGCGCGGCATGCAGCCCACCGAGCGCGGCAAGCTGCTGTACGCGCAGGTGGCGTCCGGCGTGGATCAGCTGCACGCGGCCGACCGGGCCCTGCGGGGCCGCCAGCCGGGCGTCCTGCCGCTGCGGGTGGGCGGCCCGCCAGAGGTCCTGCGCGCCCTGCTGCCCGCCCTGCGGGGCGAGTCTGCGCTGCACCTGACCTTCGCGCCCGAGGCGGCGCTGCTGGCGGGCCTGCGCGGCGGCAGCCTGGACGCCGCGCTGAGTGCCCGCGTGCCCGAGGACCGCGCCTTGCACGCCCTGCCGGTCGCGGCCGTGCCGTTCACATTGATCGTCCCGGCGACCTGGGCGGACTGGCCCGCGGACCCCGCGGCGCTGGGCGCGTGGCTGAACGCCCGCCCGTGGGTGAGTTACAGCGTGGACCTGCCGGCCACGCGCCGCTTCTTCACGGGCGCGCTGGGCGTGCGCTTCGCGGCGCGCGCGGCCCTGACCGTCCCGGACCTGACCGTGGTGGTGCAGGCGGTCGGGCTGGACGTGGGCGCCAGTCTGGTCCCGCGCCTGGCCGCGCTGGACGCCCTGGCCGCCCGGCAGGTGGCGGAGATCGCGGTGGGGTCCGCTGGCAGCGCCACGCGCTGGTGGTGGCTGCGCCGCGCGGCAGACGAGGACCGCCCGGACCTGCTGGCCCTGGGCGGGGCGCTGCGGGACCGGGCGGCGGCACTGGGGTTCAGTTCAGGGTCTTGATGTACGCCTGAAGGTCCGCGACCTGCGTGTCGCTGATCTGCGCTTCCCCGAAGCGGGGCATCAGGTTGCCCAGCTGACGGTCCGGTGTCTTGCCATCGCGGAGGGTGGTCGTGAACTGCGCCAGCGTCCAGCTCTTGGGGCCGTCGGCGGTCACGAGACTAGGGCCGACCTGCCCCTGCCCGTTCGCGCCGTGGCACCCGGCGCAGTTGCCGGCGAAGATGGTCTGACCGGCCTCGGGGTTGCCCGGGGCGTCGCTGCTGCCCGACTGCGCGGCGGCCGTCTCGCCGGCCGTGCTGGACGCGCCCTCGGCCGGGGTAGTGGTCTCGCCCGACATGGAGCCCGTCGTGGAGCCCGCCGAGTCCCCCTGCGTGTCGGTGCTGGCCGTGCTGTCACTGCTGGCGCCGCCACTGTTCGGGGTGGAGCCCTGCTCGCCGCTGCCCTGGACGGTGTTGCTGTTCTGCGTGCTGGTCGTCATGTTGCTGGTGCTGTCGCTGCTGCCCTGCCCGCTGCTGGCCATGCCACTGGCTGCGCCGTTCTCGTTGGTGTTGGCGGGCGCGGTGCTGGCGGGCGTGGCCTCGGCCGGTTTGCCCATCAGCTTGGGCGTGGCGATCAGTAGGCCCACGCCCAGGATGACGCCCAGCGTGGCGCCCAGTCCCCACGAGGCCACGCTGCCCCGCACCCACTGGCGGCGGCGGGTGACCGCCGCCTCGCCCGGCTGCGGGTCGGGGCGCTGGGGGTCGCGGCGGGCCGGGGTGGACTGGGGTGCATTCATGCGCGGAGCATACCGCCCGGTCAGGCGGGCAGAAATCCCGTCTCTCATGAGCAATCCTTCACCTAGTCGCGGCTCGGGTCACAGCAGCGGCTCGGGCGGCGCCGCGCGTTCGTCGTCCGGCCACCACTGCACGCGGCTCAGTTCGCAGCGGCCGTCCCTGAACACCACGCCCTCGGCGCTCAGCAGGCCCTCTTGCAGGTCCCCGAACCCCACCTTGTGGGTGCTGACGCGGCCCTGTGCGTTGATCACCCGCTGCCAGGGCAGGTCCGAGCCGCCCACCAGTGAGTTCAGCACGAAGCCTGCCTGCCGCGCCGCACCGGGATTGCCGGCCAGCAGCGCCAGCTGCCCGTAGGTCATGACGCGGCCCTCCGGGATGCGGGCCACCAGGGCCAGGACGCGCTCACGGAAGGCGGGGGTGGGGTCGCTGGTCATGCGGGCATTCTGGCAGGCGCCGGGCCCGGGCGGGCCGGTTCAGCGTTTCGTGGTCAGGGCGGGGGCCGCGCCCTGGTCGGCGGTCACGCCGCTGACGAGCGCCTCGCGGATGCCCTGCGCGAGCCCCAGCGCCACGCGGTCAAGGTAATTGTTGTCCTGTAGGTTCTGGCCGTCCACGGGGTGACTGGCAAACCCGATCTCGACCAGCGCGGCCGGGACGCGGCTGTTGCGCAGCACGCTCAGGGACTGCGTGTTCTTCAGGCCCTGATCGAACGCGCCGGTCTGCGCCACGAGGTTGCCCTGCAGCAGGGCGGCCAGGGCGCTGCTGCGCGCGTGGTTGGGGTTCCACCAAGTTTCCACGCCGTAGCCGCGCAGGGCGTTGGCGGGCGCCATGGAGTTCACGTGGATGCTCACGAACAGCGCCGTGCCGGGCGTGCCCATCGCGGCGCGCATCTGGAGGTCGGTGTTCTTGACGGGGTTCAGTTCGCGGTCCGTGTCGCGGGTCAGGATGACGTCTACGCCGGCGGGCACAAGCAGGTCCCGCACGCGCAGCGCCACGGCCAGCGTGACCTCCTTCTCGATGACGGCCCCCACGGCGCCCGGGTCCTTGCCGCCGTGCCCGGCGTCGATGACCACGCGCGGCCTGACGAGGCTGGTGCTCAGGGCCAGCAGCGCGGTGGCGCGCGCGGCCACCTGCGGCGCCACGGCCTGCACGGTACGCTGGGCGCTGCTCAGGGGGGTGCGGTCGGCCAGGGCGGGGGAGAGGTCGATGGCCAGGCGGGACAGGTCGCCGCTGCTGGGCGGCAGCAGCTGGGCGCGCCAGCCGCTGCGCTCGGTGGTGCGCGCGGCGGTGCTGAGGGTCACGGTGCCGCCCTGCGGGCCCGGTGTGTACGTCCAGGCGCGCAGCTCGGGGCTGACGGCAGTGGCCTGCTGCGCGCCCACGGTCACGCCGGTCAGGGTGATGCTCAGGCCGCCGGGGCCGGGCGTGATGCGGTAGCTGCTGCCAGGCGGCAGGTCCAGCACCACGCGGGTCTGCCCGGGGCTCTTGCCCACGCGGGGGGTGCTCAGCAGGGCCGCGCGGGCCGGGCCGGGCACGCTGCCCTGAAGGGCGCTGGGCTGGGCGGGGTTGCTGCCCTCCAGGATGGGGGCGGGCAGCGGCACGCTGCTGATGACCTGATCGCCGGGGGGCAGGGCGCCGGGCAGGGGAGCGTTGAGGACGCTCTGGGCGGCGACCGTGGTGGCGACGCTGGTCAGGACCTGGCCATGCACGCTGCTGGCCGCGCCGCCGCTGACACCCGGGCCGAGTTCGAGGATCAGGACGCGTTTACCGGTGGCGAGGCTGGCCTCGCTGGCGCGCCAGCCGTCCGTGGGGGCCAGCGGGTAGGGGGTGACCAGGGTGGCCTGCCCGGCCCCGGCGCGGTATTCGCTGACGCTCACGCCGAGTTTCGCGCTGACGGCGGGCTGAATGCGGGCGCCCTGCACGTCCAGGCGCAGGCCGCCGAAGGTGGGGATCAGGGTGTAGGTGACGCCGCTGGGCAGGTCGAACACGACGCGGGTGACGCTGCCCTGGTTGCTGACGCGGGGACTGCCGAAGGTGGGGGCGCTGTCGCTGACCGCGGCGCCGGCAGGAATCGTGCCGGGGGTCACGGGGGCCAGGCTGGGCACGCTGATGCCGGGGGCGCCGGGGGTGAAGGGGGTCGCGCCCTGGGCTTGGCTGCCGGTCGCGACCGTGAACAGCAGGCCAGATGAGAGCAGGATGGCTGTTCGCTTCATGTGTCTCTTACTGTACGGGACGGCAGTGAGAACTCCGGGTCGCGCCTCATGGGAGTGTCGTCCGTCAAAAGGTTGACTGGCTCGCATTTTCTTCTGCTCTTTCTCATGAAGAGAGGGGGTGAGGTGTCCAGCTCATGAGTGGCTGTGACTTTTCTCGCGTGTCAGCGGAAAGAAAACGGGCCAGCACCCCCATCATTTTCATGCTTTATATTGCAAAGTATAGTAGAATCAAGAGCATGAACCCCTCCTTCGCTCCGACCGCCCCCGACCGCCTGCGCGTGGACATCTGGTCCGACGTCGCCTGCCCCTGGTGCTACATCGGCAAACGCCGCTTCGAACAGGCCCTCGCGCAGTTCCCCCACCGCGATCAGGTTGACGTGAACTGGCATGCCTTCGAACTCGACCCCGGCACCCCCGCCGCCCACCCCCTGAGCATGCGCGACGCCCTGGCCCAGAAGTACGGCCGCAGCCCCACCGACGCCCAGGGCATGATGGACCACGTCACCCGCACCGCCGCCGGGGAAGGCCTCGAGTACCACTTCGAGCGCGCCCGCCTGGGCAACACCTTCCAGGCCCACCAGCTCATCCACCACGCCGCGCAGCACGGAAAGCAGGACGCCATGAAAGAACGCCTGCTGCGCGCCTACATGAGTGACGGCGACCTCGTCAGCGACCTCGACACCCTGGTGCGCCTCGCGCAGGAGGTCGGCCTGGACGGCACTGAGGTCCGCGCGGCCCTGCTCGATGGCCGCCACGCGCAGGCCGTGCGGCAGGACGAGGCGCAGGCCCAGGCGCTGGGCATCAGCGGCGTGCCGTTCTTCGTGCTGGGCGGCAAGTACGGCGTCAGCGGCGCCCAGGACCCACAGACCCTGCTGGGCGCCCTGACCCAGGTGTGGCAGGAAACCCACCCCGCGCCCCTCCAGATGCTGGGCGCCGACGCCACCGCCGATGGCTGCGAGGACGGCCAGTGCGCCGTCCCCGAACGCGCCTGACCCGGACCCCCCGGGTCATACAGAGCGCCCCCGGCTGTATCGTCCGGGGGCGCTCTGCTGTGAGGTTCAGGGCGGCAGGATTCAGGCCGGGTCGGGCGTGAGCTGCCCACTGGGCGCGGGACCCTCCTCGGCCCGCGCGCCCTGCTCCACGGGGGGCAGCGTCCCACCCGCCAGCACCGTCTGCAGCTCATCGCCGCTGAGGCTCTCGCGGGCCACCAGCTCATCCGTGAGGCGGTGCAGGATGTGGGCGTGCTCGGTCAGCAGGCTCAGCGCCCGCTCGAACTGACCATTCAGGATGCGGCTCACTTCCGCGTCGATCAGCTCAGCGGTGTGATCGCTGTACACGCCCTGCTGCGGCCCGAAGCCCAGGTAACTGCCGCTCTCCTGCGCCAGGGCCAGCTGCCCCACCTCACTCATGCCCCACTCGGTCACCATGCGCCGCGCCAGCCCGGTCGCCTGCTGAAAGTCGTTCGCGGCGCCCGTTGTGACCTGCCCGGTCGCCACCTGCTCGGCAGCGTGCCCGGCCAGCGCCACGCAGATGCGGTCCAGCAGCGCCGCCCGCGTGTAGTGCATGCGGTCCTCCGGGGTGTACAGCGCGCTGCCCAGGCTGCGCCCACGCGGCACCACTGTCAGCTTGTGCGCCTTGTCCGCATGCGGGAGGAGCTGGGCGGCGAGGGCGTGGCCGACCTCGTGGTAGGCGGTGACCTTGCGGTCCGCTT
>NZ_BMPE01000036.1 GCF_014647435.1 Deinococcus radiotolerans
CTGGTCGGTGAGGTTGGTCAGGGCGAGGGTGTCGCTGCGGCGGACGAGCGTCATGGCTGGGCCTCATACGTCATGAATACACTCATTATAGTACTAAGCCACATTAGTGTGAACAGGTAGAATGGATTAGTAGAGGAGTATTCCAGCTAGGCGTTAGTTTCTCATTATTTTTTCTGAAAGTACGCACCCTGGATGAACGACGGTTCAGAAAACCAGTGTGAGCCTTGACCCCCAACTGCTGGCCTTCGGCGAGCACCACCAGGCCACCTATCACCTCCGCTCCCGGTCCGAAGTTTTCGCCGGTGCCCTGACGCTTCTCCGGGAACGGGAACTCGAAATGCAGTATGCCGCCGCACTCACCGATTGGACCGCCACGGAAGACGCGGACCTGCGGGCGTCGGCCGCGGGCGACCTCATCACCACCGGAGGGCCCCGTGCGCCAAGGTGACTTTTACCTCGCTGATCTCGACCCCATCTGGCCCAGCGGAGCCGACAGGCGGCATCCCGTTGTCATCGTCATCAGCGACGCCGTGAACCGCGCGGTGGACAGATCGGGCGCCAAGTCAGTCGCCGGGGTGCCCGTCACGTGGAACATCGCGTGGATCTCCAATATTCAGGTGCTGCTCCCGGCCGATCAAAGGGGCCTGGCCCAGGACAGTAAAGTCCAGGCGGAGCAGATTCGCCCCATCAGCTTCAGTCGCCTCAGCCCTGCGCCCGTCGGCATCCTCCCACCGGCTCTGATGCGTGAGCCCAATGACGCACTGCGCCTGCATCTCTCCTTGACGTGACGCAGATTGACCCTCCTGTACCCCTCAAACTCTGTTACAGGCCCCTTCCTGAGCCTCCTGCGAGCTTGCATTGTTTTGACCCGTCCTGCACGCACTTTTTTGAATTCCACCCTCAGTGGCCCGGAGGTAAGGTGCTGCCCGCCTGACCTGTAGCGTCCCAGGCGTGCACATCTGAAGGTCACCAGTGGTGAAGGGGTTGGCTCAACGCATGTCGATCCTGTCGCGCACCGCACATGGACTCATCCGCCTTTGGCGGCTCCTGACTGCGACCGGTCGACGGGGCGGAAGATGCTGTGCCGTCAGGACACTCAATACAGATCAGTGGACCCGCCACGGAGGAAGAGTGGCGTGGGAGAAAGTACCAGGGTGAACTCAAGGACTGTCCCGCCGCTCCCTGATCCCGGACAGCCACTGCTATTCCCGAATGACCCACTGTTCGACGCGCGTCTAGGCCAGCGGTGGCTGCGTGGGGCTCACCACGTGTCCCTGGTCAACATGGCCGTGATCCGTCACACCGGCTGCTCGGGCAACCTGGACGCGCTGATTGGGGACGACGCGGGCCGTTGCCTGGTGAGCCTGGGGATTGAGGTTGATCACGATGGTTCGTACGCGCACAGTAGAACTGCTGTGGGAGGATGTTAGACCTCTGGCCGGTACGGGCGCCATGCCCGTTCAGCGGTGGCAGACGTCAGTCCGCGTACTTCACTGCTGACAGTGGGCGTCGAACGGGCCGTGGTGATCCGGCCCTGCGGGTCACGGTCGCTCAAGGCATTCAGTCGCCTTTCACTTCAGTCTGGCCGTGCCAGCGGCGTGTTGCCGTGCTGGGCGCGTTCCACCATGCGGTGTCTTGGTCGCAATGGTGACCGCCATGAGGGGTGCTGCCCGAGGTCGCTCACGACGCGTCTCCTCGGGTGGACCCTGAGGCGGCGGTCATCAGGTGAGGGTGATGGGCGCCTGGGAGGCGCAGCAGCCGGAAGCGGGCTCACAGCCGTCACTGGTGTCGGTGGGCGTCCCGCAGGCGTCCCCCGCCTTGCACTGCACGCCGGGGGTGCGCAGGTGCACGGTGATCACGTCGGGTTGAAGGTCGACGTGGGTGACGTGGTACTGCAGGGCCGGGGTGTTGGCATTCCCATACTCGAAGCGAACTTCAGCGTGATCACGCACGGGGATGTGCTTTACCACGCGGTCGTAGATGGCCAGGAACTTGTGGTTGGTCATGAACCCGGCCTTGGCTTCCTCAGCGCTGCCATCCATCAGCTGAATGACCGTCTCCCGCCAGGCGTTGGCCTTCCCGCCGCAGTCCATGGCTTCGATGGTGACGGCCTTGATCTCGGTGACGTGGTAGCCCGCGGGGACGAGGAGTTCGCCGTGCAGGTGGAACTGGAGGGGCCGTTGGGGCAGCGTGCGCAGGGCGGTGATCAGGGCATCCGTGGTGGTGTGCTCGCTGAGGCCGGAGATGGGCGTCGCCTGGGTCATAGCAGGACTCCTTATTGACGTTCTTCGATGGGTTTAGGAAAAAAAATCAGCAGGTGGGGCAGGGCGTGCCGGAGACCGGCAGCTGCACGATCACCGGCGGGGTGGGGCGGTCCGGCGTCGGGCGGGCGAGTTGGGCGTGGCGGGCCTGCTCGGCGTCCCGCAGCAGGTCCTGGTGGTGGGCGAGGGCGACGAGGTGAACGGTGAGGGGGTTCATACGGCCTCCTTCTGGGGCTGTGGCACGGCGGCCAGCAGGGCGGTGACGGCGGTGCGGGCGAGGTGCAGGCCCTGAGCGCTGAGGGTGTAGTACGTCCATCTGCCGCGCTTCTCGCTCGTGACGAGGCCGGCGTCGACGAGGATCTTCATGTGGTGACTGGTGGTGGGCTGACTCAGGCCGAGCCGCTCCTGGACGTCGCAGGTGCAGACGCCCTGCCCGGTGGAGCAGCAGCCGGGGTCGGCGGTGGCGAGGAAGTGCAGGGCCTGGAGGCGGTGCACGTCGCCCAGCGCTTTGAACACCGCTGCTGTTCCATCGAAGTCCATGGATGTACTTTAGAAGTTAGATCGAATAATGTCAATGAATTGAGCGGTGAAGGCGGTCCCACACCACCCCCACTCAGCCTTCTCGACTCAAGCCCGACTTGGACTGGCACCGCACGCCGGTCAAGTCGTCGGCAGAGAGCGGAGAGCCCAGCGGCGTTCCGCACGGAAGCGTGATCAATATCCCTTCCACTGGTGGTCACCACAATGTGCTGGTACATGACTCCTCCTGATCGGGTACAGCTGATTAGTGAGGCAGGTGTTTGCGGAGCGCGCCGTAGAGCCACGTGCCGATCAGCGCGAACGCCAGCACGACGAACATCGGCCATACACCCGCGCCGAGCAGGGTGAAGATCGGCCCGGGGCACACGCCCGCCAAGCCCCACCCAATCCCGAACGTCGCGCCGCCCAGCACGTAGCGCTCCCAGCTGCGTTCCTTCGGTGTCACCGTGATCGCCTGGCCGTCCAGGCTCCGCACGCCACTGCGCCGCAGCAGCCAGGTGGTGAGGAGCCCGGTCAGCACGGCCGAGCCGATCAGGCCGTACATGTGGATCGACTCGAAGCGGAACATCTCCTGAATGCGGTACCAGCTGGCCGCCTCGGACTTGATCAGCACCACGCCAAAGTACACGCCCATCAGCAGGTACACGAGCAGTCCACCCGTCACCCGCGCGACCGGCGCGTCCGTCACGCCCGGCATGCGGGTCCCGGCGCTCACCCGATCACCGCCATGAACGCAGGAAGGAGCAGGTTCGCGCTGAAGATGCCGCCCGCGAAGAACGAAACAGTCGCGATCAGGCTGGGCAGTTGCAGGGTACTCAGCCCCGTGATGGCGTGCCCGCTGGTGCAGCCGCCCCCGTAGCGCGTGCCGAACCCGACCAGCAGGCCAGACACGCCCAGCAGCAGCCACACGCCGGGGTTGGAGAGGTCAGTGAGTTCCCCAGGGACCAGGCCAGGGCGGACCTGCACGCCCAGCGCCTGCACAGACGCCGCACCAGCCGCATTCAGGCGGGTCGGCTCTGGATCGGCGAGGATCAGTCCGGCCAGCGTACCGCCCAGGATGAGACCGAAGGCGAACGTCATATTCCACCGCTCGGCGCGCCAGTTGTAGCGGAAGAAACTGGGTTTGGTGACGTCCGGGAGCAGGACGGCGCAGGCGTGGCGCAGGTTGGCGGATATGCCGAAGCCCTTGTTGCCAATCCACAGGAGGAGCGGGACGGTCAGGCCGATCAGGGGGCCGCCGACCCACCAGGGCCAGGGCGAGGTGAGCAGATCAATCATGAATGCCTCGGAGGGCGCGGGTGTCGACCGCGCGCTTTGAACAGGGAACGTGTGGGCCGCGTGGGGCCGCTGAAGTGAGTGAGTGGAACGCACGCGCCCTTCGGTCAGTGAACGCGGCTCTCGACCGTAGGCAGGGGGGTGAGCACTTTGGGAACGTTGGTGCTCAGGACGTAGAGGCCCATAACGACCAGGAAGGCCGCGAAGCTCCGGCGGAGTGTCACCTGAGGGAGGCGGCGGCCGATCCGGGCGCCCACCTGACTGCCCGCCACACCGATGACCGCGAACACGGCAATCAGGGGCCAGTGCAGCTCCGGTCCGCCCTGGTGCAGGTGCTTGAGGAACCCGGCGGCGCTGTTCAGGGTGATGATGCTCAGGCTGGTCCCGACCGCCAGGCTCATGGGCAGGCCGCCCAGCAGCACCAGCGCCGGCACGATCAGGAAGCCGCCCCCCACGCCGACCACGCCGGTCAGGACGCCCACACCCGCGCCCTCCAGCGCGGTCAGCCACGCCGGGTGGGACCGGCCGCCCGGTGCAGGGGGTGGGCGGACCATCAGCGTCGCGGCGAGGAGCATGACCGCCGCGAAGATCAGCAGCTGCGTGCCGCCGCTCAGGTGCGCGCTCAGGGCCGATCCGGCGGCCGTGCCGAGCATGCCGGGCAAGCCGAACGGCGCCACGCGCCGCCAGTCAATCTGTCGTTTCAGGGCGTACGGCAGCGTACCGAACAGGCTGATCAGCCCCACAATGGCCAGGCTCTCGGTGATGGCCAGTTTGCTGTCCTCACCGACGAGGTACACCAGGACGGGCACGGTCAGGATGCTGCCCCCGGAGCCGAGCAGGCCCAGGCTCAGCCCGATCAGGGCCGCGCCGATCCAGGCGAGGATCACGGCTGGTCGCCGGTCACCAGGTCGCGGCCCTCGCGCATCCAGCCGAAGGTGCCCCCCATCAGGTTCTTGAGATTCTGGCGGCCCAGTCCGGCGAGGTAGGCGGCGGCCTGTGAAGAGCGGTTGCCGCTGGCGCAGATGAGGACCGCGCCGTCTGGGACTTCGGCTTCCCGAGCCTGGAGTTCAGAGAGGGGGAGGTTGATGGCCCCGGGCACGTGGCCCTGGGTGTACTCGTCAGGTTCGCGCACGTCGATCAGGGCGGCGCCCACGCGGCGGTGGATGTCGAGTTCATTCGGGAAGAGGTCGGTGTAGGTCATATCTGTTTCCCTCTGCGGCTGGGAAGTCCTTCGGCCTGCCAGGCCTGGATGCCCCCCTGGAGATTGCGGACGTCAAAGCCGCGAGCCTGGAGTTGCCGGGCGGCCAGGGCGCTGCGGCGGCCGCTGGCGCACTGGCAGATCAGCACCTGTCCCTGCGGAAGGTCGGCGCTGCCCAGGTCACTCAGGGGAATGTGTCGGCTGCCCGGAATGAAGCCCTGAGCACGCTCGGCCTGTTCGCGCACGTCGAGGATCAGGGCACCCTGACGGGTGAGGTCCTGCGCCTCGTGGGGGGTCAGACCGGGAACCGGCGAGCCGAGCAGTTTCTTCAGGAAGCCGAAGATGGTCAGACCGTCCGCGCGTCGCGTTCGCGGGTGTAGGCGTCGTAGCCGCCGGCGAGTTCACTCACGTGGAACCCCTGGGCGCGCAGGAGGCTGGCGGCGGCGGCGCTGCGCGCGCCCCCCTGGCAGTGCACCACGATCTCCTGATCGCGCGGCAGCTCGTCCAGGTGCCACGCGAGGCGACCAGCATGCAGCTGCTGCGCACTGGGAATGGCACCGGCCTGATGCTCTGTTTTGTTCCGCACGTCGAGGATCAGCGCGCCGTCATGCTGGTCGAGTTCCGCTGCTGGGAACGGCTGGGCGGGCGCGGTATCCAACCCGTCGGTCGAAGTCACGAATCCCGTCACCTGATCCAGTCCCACCATCCACAGGCGGCGGCGCAGCGTCTCGGCATGCGCGGCGTCCCGGGCCAGCAGGACGTACGCGGCGTCCTCGGGCTGCAGCAGCCACCCGGACCACGTCTCGAAGGTATTCCCATCCGGGATGTTCACGCTGCCCTGCGGCGCATCAGCTTGGTGCGCTTCTTTTGAACGCGTGTCGATGAGGACGCCTCCGGCGCGGACATGGGCGTTCACGGCGTTGGGGCTGAGGTGCGCGAGCGCCTGCACGTCACCCAGGAGGGCCGGACCGGCTTTGTTCTGCAGTTTCATGCGGCCGTAGTACAGCGGCGCGTCCGGCTGGCCGCTCAGCAATTCGGCCGTGAAGCCCTGTTCGTCTCCGGCGGCCACGTAGGGTGCCCACCAGGCCCGGGCGCGCTCGTACCCGACCGTGGTGGTGGGGACGGCGCCCAGGGCCTTGCCGCACGCGCTGCCCGCGCCGTGGCCGGGCCAGACCTGCACGCCGTCGGGGAGCGTCAGGAACTGGTCGCGCAGGCTAGCGAACATCTGCTGGGCTCCGGCGAAGCGGGTGTCCACGCCACCGGCGGCCTCGTCGAGCAGGTCGGGGCGGCCGATATCACCGACGAAGACGAAGTCGCCGGTGAAGTACAGGACGGGCGTGTCCCCCCGGGGGGTATCGGTCACGAGGAAGGAGAGGCTCTCGGGGGTGTGGCCGGGCGTGTGGCGCACCTCGACGCGGATGTTGCCGATCATGAACCTGTCGCCGTGGTGGAGCTTCTGAGCGGCGAAGCCGTACGTCCAGTCGGCGCCACCTTCATCGGATAGGAGGAGCTGCGCGCCGGTCTGGGCGGCGAGTTCGCGGCTGCCGGACAGGTAGTCGGCGTGGATGTGGGTTTCGGTGACGTGCGTGACGCGCAGCTTCTCGCGGGCGGCGCGGTCGAGGTAGGGCTGGGTGTTGCGGGTGGGGTCGATGACGAGGCATGCGCCGGTTTTCTGGCAGCCGATCATGTAGGACGCCTGGGCGAGGTCAGTGTCGTAGAACCGTTCAAAGAACATGTGGGGCCTCCTTGGAACTTCGATCTGACCTGACTGTATACCCCCTAGGGGTACTAAGCAAGGCTCACTATCAGTATTATGGGAAAAAGCGATACTCAATATCAGGGAAATAAATAAGACATGGCGGATGGAATACGTCCTCCATTGCAGCTAGAGACGCCCGCTGAGAGGACGCACACACTTTGCTTGACCTGACCCACCGGCTGAATTCCAGGTCCTCCACACCACCAAGCGAGGACCTCACCGGTGCACCATGGTTTCCAACGCACTGGATGCAGGCCTGAATCGCCCCCGGGTGGCACACCGCAGTGGGACTGCGGAGGCAGCCTGCTGCGTCGGCAGCGATCCGAGTCGGACTTGACAGCCCCCCTTCTTAGGTGAACTATATAGTTCATCTAAGAAGGGGGGCTATGAATCCAGATCTGATGCGCGGGAACCTCGACCTGATCCTGCTGTCCATCCTCAATGAGCGGCCCCAGTACGGCCTGGCCATCATCCAGGAAGCCAAATCCCGCACGGACGGGTATTTCAACTTCAAGGAAGGGAGCCTGTACCCTGCGCTCTACCGCCTGGAGAAAGACGGCTTGTTGGAGAGTGAATACGCCGAACTGGGCGGTCACGGAAAGCCGCGGAAGTACTACCGCCTCACGGCGGCGGGCCAGGCCATGTTGGCGCGCAAACGCAGAGAGTACGCCGCCTTCCACAGGGCCATGGGTACGGTCACCGGCGGAGACGCATGAACGCCACGGAGACCCACGTGGCGTGCCCGCCCCGGCTCGTCGCCTACCTGCGCCGCGCCACCCTTGGCCTGCCCGCGTCCCGCCGCCAGGAGCTCTGGGACGAACTGGAAGACCATCTCCTGACCCGCACCCGGCACCTGCAACTGCTGGGCTATGCCCCTGATGACGCGCTGACCCGCGCGCTGACCGAACTGGGAGAGCCGGGGCGGGTGAGTCTGGGCATGGGCCGCGTGTTCCACAGCGGCAAGGCGCTGCTGACCCTCGTGGCCCTCACGGCGGGCAGTGCGTACTTCGCCATGAGATTGACTGTGTCGTCGCCTCTCCCGGTACCGGTCCTCAACCTGCCGGTCAGCGCCGCCCGTCCAGAGTGGTGTCTGCGGGGTGCAGGACCGGCACACCCGCACGTCATGGTGCAGTCGACCGGCCTCACCTGCGCCACCGAACCGCGCGACGTTCTTCCAGACCACCTCGGCAGGCTTCAGGTCGATTTCAGTGCCGTTCAGCAGAGCATGGCGCGTCAGGGTCTTCCCGCCCGGATCGGCCCCCGCGGGGCCTTGACCTTCACGCTGGCCGGGCGCACGCAGACGGTTCCCGCGTGGGCGTTCAGCCACGGTCACGCCTACGGACGGGCGGACGCCCTCCTCTCCGCCCTGCGTCAGGCCGATCCTGGACTCACCCTGGCCCAGCGGAACGGCCGCACCACCTTGCGCACCAGCCGCCTGTCCCTGACCCTGGCCACCGGAGACTGGAACCCCGAGCTCAGCGCGCTGGACCTGACCCTCGCCCCGGCTGTGCTGGACCACCAGGGGCCGGCTGAGGCGCAACCCCGGTGAGGCCTCCAGCCGCGAACAACCGGCCGGTCACTGTCACCACGGACCTGTCCAGAGGGGAGGTGGTCCTGCTGGCCACCCGCCTCAAGGGTGGGCTGCTCAGCGTGGACGTGGCGCAGGTGGAGGCAGACGGCCGGGTGATCCTGCGAGCCCGGGCACAGCCTCTGACTTTCGTTTCG
Organism: Deinococcus radiotolerans; assembly: GCF_014647435.1. NCBI lineage: Bacteria > Thermotogati > Deinococcota > Deinococci > Deinococcales > Deinococcaceae > Deinococcus > Deinococcus radiotolerans. The sequence goes on from NZ_BMPE01000036.1 coordinate 8,759, forward strand.
GGGGTACGTGGTCGTCGCGAGGCGAAGCCGGGCCAGCCGACCGAGGCGGTCCTCCTGCGCCTCGGCCACGTCCCACTGGGTGAGTCCAGCGGCCTGAGCCTCCCCCCACTCAGATAATTCGCCGCACCCTCTCGTTCAGCGCCTGCCCGGCAGGCCGCTGCGGCCCGCTCGTGTGCCCCGCCCACCCTGGCCGGGAAAGAGGTATGCCGCGTGACCGACCGACCGATCCTGACTGCCCTGGCCTGCACGCTGCTGGCGCTGGTGGTGGGGGTGAGCGCGTGGCTGGCCTGGCCGACCGGACGCGCGTACTCGTACCTGAACGACCCGCGAACGGTGTACCAGCTGACCAAAAATCCGGACCTCGCCGCGTTAAAGGCCGGCGTGCGGCCCAGCGCCGTGAGGTACCCCGTGACCGAGACCATCGGGGCGCTCCAGGCGCACTTCGGGAACCGGGCATGGGTGTATGCCATGCCGACCGGCAGCATGCAGGAGAGCGTGCGCCTGGGGGACCGCACCGCCCGCAAACTCGGCTTCGTGGCGGCGCTCGGCCACTACCCGGAGGCGCGCCACCTGACGCTGCTGGCCGGTCGTGACGCGCGGCCGAACACCGCGGAGATCGTCCTCACCGAGACCGCCGCGCGGCAACTGATCGATCCGCCCAGCGCCCTGGTCGGACAGGTGGTCATCCTGAACGAGGACGTCAGTCCAGAGCCCCTCACCGTCGTGGGCATCGTCTCACCCAGTCCCTGGCGGGGCTGGCAGGACCCGGATGAGGGCGGGTACCGGCGCCTTGACCCGAACGCGCCGGGCCTGGACGAGCTGACGACCAGCCTGATCGACTTTCAGACCGTGCCGCTCTCCGTCGTGTTCAACGAGGAGCCGAGCGCCTCCGACGTGGCGTGGCTGACGGCCTACCAACGCGAGCGTCTCCCTGGGCTGGATCTGGTGCCCCCGCCGGGCGATACCGCCGGGACGGCGCTGCTGCGGGCGCGGCTGCACGACCGTCAGGTGGCGCTGCCCACGTTGGCGGCCGTGCTGGTCGGCTCCGGCCTGCTGTCGCTGTGCACGCTGACGCTGTCCCGACTGCTGCGGCGCCGTTCGCTCCTGGGCGTGGATCTGGCCCTCGGGGGGCGGCGCGTGCACCTGCTGGGCGGACTGCTGGGGCGGACCCTGCTGCCCGCGCTGCTGGGCTCGGTCCTGGGTGCCGCCCTGGTCACCCGGCTGCCGGACCTGCTGCCGGGCACGGTCTTCTCGCCCGCGCCACGCGAGGTGCTGCTGCTGGCGCTGCTGACCGCGCCGCTCACGTTGACCCTGCTGACGCTGCTGATCGGGCTGGGCGTGCTGCGCGCGCCGGCGCTGGAACTCCTGCGCGGCTCACGGCCCGGGCAGTTCGTGACCCCGCTGCTGCTGGGCCTGGGGCTCGCCCTGACCCTCGCGCTGGGCGGCGTGTTCAGCGCTCTGGGCGTACGGGAGCGGCTGGACGCCCAGGCGGGCCGGGTGAAGAGCGAGTTCGGACGGGTGCTGGAAATCTCCTCGACCGGCAACCCGGACAGCCGCAGGGGCGTCAGCAGCCGCGTCACCATGCGCCGGATGGACGCGGCTGACGTGGCTGCCCTGGCCACACATCCGGCGGTGGAGGCCGTCGGTGTCGGGGAGCGGATCAACGGCAACCTGACCGTAAAGGGCAAGGACATCTTCATCGGGCGGATGGTGACCGGCGACCCGGCCCTCTTGAAGGTGCTGGACGTTCGCCTGGTGGAAGGCCAGTCGGGCGGCTGCCTGTTCTCCACCAGCCTGGCGGCCGAGCAGGGCCTCCGCGTGGGCGACACGGTGACCGTGCCCGGCAGACAGGGCGTGACGCTGCCCTGCCCGGTCACCGGTCTCTACGCCCCACCCGACCCGCTGAAGATCTTCGTGATGGCCGATTACCCTGAAGTCATCGTGCCCAGCCAGACCGGCCTGCTGCCCCAGCAGGGCCCCCTCCCCGGTCAGGAAGGGACGGTGCCCGAGTTCACCGGCGGGCCGCTCAAGACCACCACGCTGCTCCTGCGCCTGAACCAGGACCCCACGCCGCAGGTCACCGGGCAGCTGCAAGCCGTCCTGCAGGCCCGTGAACCCGGCCTGGTGTTCCAGCTGCGCCCCTACACACCGTCCATCGACCGCCTGCTGGCCAGCCTGCGGACCCAGAGCCAGCTTTTCCTGACCCTGGCGGCGGTGGCGGGCGCGGTCAACGTGCTGGGCCTGCTGGGCGGCTTCCTGGCGTACCTAGACGCCACGCGGTTCCGCATCGCGCTGGACCGGGCGCAGGGCCTGACCCTGGGGCAGCTCACGCGCCGCTGGGCGCGGGGCGGGTTGACGCTGGGCGCCGCCGCCACGCTGGGTGCGCTGCTGCTCGCCACCCGCCTGACCCCCCCGCTGTACAACGCCTTCTCGCTGGACGCGCCGACGACCCTGGAAAACAGCCTGCTCCCCAGCGCCGTCCCCACCCTGCCCGGCCCGCTCACCCTGCTGCTGGGGGCCGGCGCGTTGACCCTGGGCCGCCGCTGGCTCGCGCGACAGTCGCTGACGGATCTGCTCAAGGCCGGCAGCTGACATGGAGACTCCAATGACCCACACCACTGCCATAGCTGCGACCTCCCCCTCCCCCCTGGTGTCCCTGCGCGGCATCGGGAAGCACTACGGCAGCCTGACCGTGCTGCACGACATCCACCTGGACATTCAGGCCGGCGAATTCCTGGCCATCACCGGTCCTTCCGGCAGCGGGAAATCCACCCTGCTGGGCATCCTGGGGCTCCTCGAACGCCCCAGCCGCGGGACGCACCTGATCAGTGGCGTGGACGCTTGGTCGCTGAGTGACGCCGAGCAGTCGCGCCTGCGCGGCTCCGCCCTGGGTTTCGTCTTCCAGCAGTTCCATCTGCTGCCCGAACTGACCGCTCTGGACAACGTGGCCCGGCCCCTGCGCCTCAACCGGCGCGGCGGGGACTGGCGGGCAGAAGCGCACCGCATGCTGGAACGCGTGGGCCTGGCCCACCGGGCGGGGCACCGGCCTGCACAGCTGTCTGGCGGTGAACAGCAGCGCGTGGCCATCGCCCGTGCCCTGATCCGCCGCCCCCAGCTGCTGCTGGCCGACGAACCGACCGGCAACCTGCCTCCAGCCATGTGGGGGGACATCCTGGAGTTGTTCCGGGAATTGAACACCGATGGCCACACGGTCGTGGTGGTCACGCACGACCCGCTGGTGGCTCGCCGCGCCAGCCGGAACATCCGGATGGAAGGTGGCGTCACGGAGCGTGCCAACGGCCCGAGCGCAGAGTGAAGACCAGAAGCAGGAGGGTCCAGCTGTCAGGTCTGCCCGGCAGGTCACGACTGGGTTGGGAACCCCCGGATCACTCCTGAAGCGTGATAGCAGGAGATGATCCAGACATGGACGTTCCAGACCGACCCTGTTCGTCAACGTGCGATTGGGCCCCAGCCGTGAAGGCAGGCCGGTGTGAACAGCGCCTCGTGCAGGGTGATGGGGGCTGGGTGGACAGGCCACTTGGCTCCGGTCCATCTAATCCGGGGGCCGACCACGAGGCGGTCCTTTACCCTGTCTGGCGGACGCCGCTCCTCCAGGGTGTCCGCCACCCCCGTCTGATCCTTGACGCCACCCTCCCTGCGGTCACAACTGTCCCCGGGAGTGTCCCGCCGCTTCCGGCAGAGTGCCGCCATGCCCCGTCCCCGGACTGAGCCCCAGGGTTCCACACCCGAGCACAACGCCGCGTACGTCATCTGCGTGGCGTGTGGCCGCGCGGCCCCAGCGGCGCCGCGCAGGTCTGCCCTCACCTTCTGCCCCCTGTGTGGCGCCCGCCTCATCCGGCTCTGCCCGACGTGCGGGCAGGCCATTCAGATTCCCCACGCGCCGACCTGCGGGAATTGCGGCTCGCGCCTCGACTGGCGCCGCCCCGTGAGCGCCGCGGACTCAGTACACTGCACCTGTGCCTGAACAGCTCAGTCCGGTGCCGCTTCCACCGAATGGCCTGCCTCACCGCAGCGCCCCGGCCGGTGCGCGCCTGCTGTCCGTGAGCGGCGCGGCAGGCCGTGGCAAGTGTCACCTGCTGCGCACCCTGGACACCGGCGCGGTCCAGCGGCTGACCTTGACGGCCCCGGACCTGTTCGCGCCCCTCGTCCGGGCGCTGCACGGCTCGACGACGACGCGGGAGCCGCACGTGCTTCAGGCGCTGCGGGCCGCCGCGCCGGATCTGCCCTGGCCGGCGGTCGCTGCCGCGCCGGACGGACCGGCGACGGACGCGGAGCGCCGAGACGTGACCGAATAGGTGCTCGCGCACACCCTGGCGCGCCTGGCCCTCCCGGGCGGCCCGCTGCTCGTGACGGTCGATGAGATGGAGCGCGCCACGCCCGACGACGTGCGGCTGCTGACCGCCTGCTGGCGCGCGGCCTGTCAGCAGGGCGCGCCGCTGGACCTGGCCCTGGCTGGACGGGACGACGCCCCGGACTGGTTGAGCAGCCTGAAGCTCACGGCCGCGCTCAGCCCCCAGGCCAGTGTCACCACCTACACGCTCGACCTGCTGGACGAGCCTGGAATGGCGCTGCTGGTTCGGAACCGGCTGGGCCCGACCGATGAGCGCTTCCCCGGCTGGCTCCAGGCCCGGACGGGCGGGCAGCCGCTGTGGGCGGCGCAGCTCATCGCGCACCTGCGGGCGGGGGGCGCCCTGCGGTTCGAGTCCGGTGCCTGGCACTTCATCCCGCCGCCCCTGGAAAGCCTGCCGGACACCCTGCGTGGCCTGCTGGAACAGCGCTGGCCGGTCGGCCTTGATCAGCCGGGCGCAGCGGACCTGCTGGATGCCCTGGCCGTCTCACGGACGCCCCTGCCCCTCTCCGCGCTGGCCGCCGTGACCGGGCTGCCCGGGGACGACGTGCAGTCCCGGTCACCCGCCTGCGGGGCCAGGGGCTCCTACTCGTGTCCCTCGCCGGTGGGCAGGTCACGGTCACCCTGGCCCATCCGTCCCTGGCGGACCTGGGCCGTGAGCAGCTCCCGCACGCCCGGGATCTCGAGTGGCACGCGCGCCTCGTCGAGCAGGTGCCGGACCTGCACGCACGCGCCCGGCACGCCCGGCAGGCCGCGCACCCACACGCCGGCCCGCTTACCGAAGCGGCCCTGCAGGCCGCCCGGGACACCCACCAGCCCGCCCTGATCGCCGAGCACACCCAGGCCCTGTTGTCCCGCACCGACTGGACGGCGGGCCGTGACCGGCCCCTGCGGGAACTGCTCGGCCTCGCGCAGTTTCACCTGGGTCAGCCGCGCGAAGCGGCCCGGACGCTCCGGTCCATTCCCGCGCCGAGCGCCGAAGCGGCGGACCTCCTCGGCCGGGCGCTGCTGGCCGCCGGCGACTTCGAAGACGGCCTGAAGGCCCTGGATGAGCTGCCCCCGCCACTGCCCCTGACCGCGCAGGTGACGCGGGCGCGCCTGCAACTGCATGCCGGGCAGGCCGATGAGGCCCTCGCGGCCCTGGACGAGCTGAGCGAGTGTCCCGGCGCGCCTCACGCCCAGATTCACCTGGCGCGCGCCAATCACGCCGTTCTTCAGCATGACGCCCCTCGGCTGCGTGACGCCGCGCAGGCGGCGCTCACCCACGCCCGCGGCCCCCACGAGCGCGCGGACGCCCTGAACTCCGTTGCCCTGGCGGCCTCCTGGCTGGGCGACTTCCCGGCCGCGCAGCGCGCCTACGAGGAATGCCTGACGCTGCTGCGCGGCGCGGGCCGGGAAGCGGCGATGCAGGCGGTGTACGGCAACCTCGTGAACCTGCACGTCTATGCCGCTGACTACCACGCCGCCCAGCAGGCCGCCGCCACGGCCCTGGCGCTGGCGCGGGCGGCACCCGCCTGGTCGAGATGAACGCCACGGGCGCCCTCGGGATGGTGCAGGTCATGCTCGGCCAGGAGGACGGGCTGGAGCACCTGCAGCGGTGGGCGGCGCACTACCGCGAGCACGTGCCCGCCGCCGCGCCCTACGCGACGCTGCACGCGGCGTCCGCCGCCACCATCTTCGGACGGCGGGACCTGGCGCTCCCCCTGCTGGACCTCGACCCGACCCTCGAAGACACCGTGCGGCCCATGGGGTACGGTCCGGTCACGCTGGCCCAGACGTACCTGGCCCTGGGCCGCCCAGACGACGCCCGGCGGGTGCTGGACGGCGCGCCCACCTACGACGGGGACCAGGTGGGCCAGTGGCACCTCACCCTCACGCGCGCCCTGCACCGCCTGGCGACCGGCGATCCAGCCGCTGCCGCTGACCAGCTGCAGGCCAGGCCAGCGTGACCGACCCGGCGCTGAGCCGCTTTCCATCCATCCTGGCCGAGTACCAGTGGATGCTGCTCGCCGCACGCCTCCGGCAGCGCGCGCCGGACGCCGAACTCCGCGCGCTCGGCGCTGAGGTCCTGCAGTTCCTGCACCGCTCAGGGGGACGGGGGCACCTCCTGCTGACTGATCAGGTGCTCGCCAGCGATTAGGACGACCGGCACGCGTACCTGCGCGCCGATCCACCCACGATCCGCCGGGCGTTCCTGCGCCCGCTCGGGCACTTCGACCTGGAGGAGAACGGGGTGACGCAACCCTGGCGCGCCCGGAAGGTCCGTGACCTGCTCGCCCTGCTGCTGTGCGCCTCAGTCGGCACGGACCGGCCCGGACGGACGCGCGACGACCTGACCGCCCGCCTGTGGCCGGACCTGCCCGAAGCCGCCGCGACCACCACCTTCCGTAAGACCCTGCTGCGGCTGCGCGCCGCCCTCGGGAACGCTGCCCAGGTGGACCACGGCCCGGACGGCTACGTCCTGCGCGGCCTGCACGCCGACCTGATCCACTTCCTGAACGCGCTGGACCAGCGGGATCTGGTCGCCGCGTGCGCGTGGTACGAAGCTGACTACCCTTCAAAACGCACAGTAGGCAGCAGAAAGTCGGCTCCTGTACGGTATTTCTGCGAT
>NZ_BMPE01000037.1 GCF_014647435.1 Deinococcus radiotolerans
ATCCGGATGGCTTGCTCAGCCAAGGTGTGCGCAATGGTCAACAGCGCCTTCTCGAAGTCCATGGCAGCGGACATGGCCTCAACACTGTCCATGGCCATGTCACTGGCTATCCCTTCGAGGACCTCCATCACGTCCGGGCCTTCGAGCGGGAGAGCGGAGACGGACAACGCAGGGCTGACCTTCTGACGGGGCATAGGTCAAGTCTGCCACGACGCATCATCGTGCTTCCGTTCTGTCCTCAGGCTCTAAGTGTCGTGAACAGATCCCGCCCCAGTGCGTCATGGGTACGCGTGTTCTCCCGGATATGAGTACAGGACCGGATGCGTTGTAGTGCCCGAACGCGCACCTCTCGCCCCCACGAATGCCCGGTCCGCGGTCACAACAGCCCACCTATGGGCGGGCAACAACGTCATCAGACGGGCAGTCAGGAGAATGCGGGCTGCCGTGTTCAGTACCCCCTCAGCCTGCGGCCGGTCGGGACGCTGGACGCGGCGGCAGGGCGGCCTTGCGCATCAGGTGTCCCGCGTGGGTGAGCTGACCTGTCCTGCACGTTCGTTCCACAGGGCGGACGGAGGTAAGCTCAGGGGCATGAGACCCGCGGAGCGCTGGCATCTCGCCGCGCGGGGCCTCTCCAGGCGCCCCGTCCGGACGCTGCTGACCCTGCTGGGCGTCGTGATTTCGGTGACCAGCATGATCCTGTTCCTCTCGCTCGGGCAGGGCTTGAAAGGCCAGTTCCGGGAGGAACTGCGCAGCGCCGGTCCGGACGTGCAGGTGGCCCGGCCGGCGCCGCTGAGTCTCCTGCCCCTGCCGAATCTGCCCCGCAGCGTGGTGGCCGCGGTGACCGCCAACGCGGCGGAGCTGGGCGTGACCGGCGTCACGCCTGTGGTCGCGCAGATCAAGCAGGCGCTCGACCCCACGCAGAGCGCCGTGTATTACGGTCTGCCCGCCCGTGAGGGCCTGCAGGCGCTCTTCCCGCAGGTGCGGGTCGCCCGGGGGCGGCTGCTGCAGGCCTCGGACGAAGGGCAGGCGGTGGCCGTTCTGGGTGCGGTGGCGGCCCGGAATCAGCAGCTGGGCGTGGGGGACGAGTTCATGATCACCCGGCGGGCCCGGGTGCGGGTGATCGGGGTGCTCGAACCGCAGCAGACGCTGACGGATACGTTCACGTTCCTGCCCCTCACCGGCGCGCAGCGGGCCCTGGGGCTGGGGGACCAGCTGTCCTTCGTGGCGCTGCGGCTGCGGGACCCGGAGAGGGCGCCCGAGGTGGCGGCGCAGCTGCGCCGGATCACGCATCTGGACGTCCGGACGCGTGAGGACGTGCTGTGGTCTTTCAGTGCGCTGCTGGGCCGCGCGGACCTCCTGAGCTTGGTGCTGTCGCTCGTGTCGCTGGGCGTGGGCGCCCTGGGCGTCGCCAACACGATGCTGATGGCCGTTCACGAGCGGACCCGCGAGTTTGGCGTGCTGCGGGCCATGGGGGCCCGTCCCGGGTTCGTGGGCCAGCTGGTGATCGCCGAGGGCCTGCTGCTGGCCGTGGTGGGGTGGAGCGCCGGGGCGCTGCTGAGTATGCCGGGCGTGTGGGCGATCAACCACCTCACGCAGCGGGTTGCAGGACTGGACGGGGCGGCGTTCTCACCACAGCTGCTGGGCCTCTCACTGGGGCTGAGCCTGCTGCTGGGCCTTCTGTCCGGCCTCTGGCCCGCGTACCGGGCCGGGCGCACGAGCATCGCCGAGGCGCTCGGGCAGTGCTGAGGGCGCGCGCCCTGGGCGCCCTGCCCCTCCTGCTGACGGTGCTGGCCCTCGGCGCGTGGGTGCAGGGCCTGGGCGGACATGGCCTGCTGCTGGCGGTGGGCCTGCAGGTGCTGCTGATGTGGTGGGCGCTGTACGTGCTGTGGGCGTGGCCCCCGCCGCTGCGAGGAGCGTGGTTCCGCGTGAAGGCCTGGGAAGTGCCGCTGTACCGGCGCCTGGGCGTCTACCCGTACATGGCGCTGCTGCGCGCGCTGGGCTGGGAGCGGCTGCGGCGTCAGGCGCAGGGGTTTGACGGAACGCGCCTCACCCTGGGCCGCTACGAGCGCTTCACCCGCGAGGCTGAATTCAGTCACGCGCTGCTGGGGCTCGTAACCCTCGGGCTGGTGGGGGTCACGGCGCTGCGCGGCCAGGGCGATACGGCCGCCTGGTTGCTGCTGACGGGCGTCGTGTGCCACGGGTATCCCGTGATGCTTCAGCGCACCCTGCGGGTGAGGCTCGAGCGATTGATGCGGAGGTCCACGCCTCAGGCCGACCCCCGCTGACGAGCGGAGCGGCAGAGGCGGGGTCCAGGCCCGCCCCACCTCAGGGGAATGACCGTAGCCACCAGGGCAGCGTGACGGGCTGCGCCTGCCGCCACTCGTCCTCGAAGGTGGCCTGCACCGCCGTGATGGCCGCCGGGTCGCTGGTCGCCAGGTCGTACTCGGTCAGGCCGCCCGGTCCGAACGACGAGAAGTGCAGGTTCGTGCTGCCGACCACGGTCATGGCGCCGTCCACCACCGCCGCCTTGGTGTGCAGGCGGTGCGCGGACCAGCGGGCCTCCAGATACCCGTCCAGACCGAGGGGGCGCAGTTCGGCCTGCAGGCTGCCCAGCAGGGTCAGCGCCTCGGTCTGCAGGACCGGCGCGCGGTCCAGCACCAGCCGCACGTGCACGTGCCGCTCGCGGATGGCCGAGACGATCGCCTGCCAGACCGGGAGGCCGCGCGTGTCCAGGGGACAGCCGCCTGGGGCCGTGAGGCTCAGGTCGCAGGCCAGGTCGCCACTCACCTGCGACTGCAGCAGGTCGATGCGGGTCTGAGCCGCGCCGAACAGCGCGGTCAGCGCGGCGTCACCCGATCCGTACCCACTGCGGCGGTACAGCCCATACACCCGCGCCTCGCCCGCCGGTGCCGGCGGGCCCCACCAGATCAGTGGGTCGGGCGCCGCCTCGTCCACCAAGTGGCAATCCTGGCGCGCGGTCGCCGCCGCTGCCTCTGCCGTGCAGCGCAGCGCGCGGCTGCTGGACCAGGCGTCCCGGAAGGCCGCCGCAGCGTGCCGCGCGACCGGCCCCCGGACCGACAGCGCCACGTCATGCACGGCCGAGCCGCCCGGCACGGCCGCAGGCAGATGCAGGGCGCTGATGTTGAAGCCGCCGGTGATGACCTCCTGCCCGTCAATCACGATCAGTTTCATGTGACTGTGGGGAACGGCGTAGCGGTAGTTGGCGAGGTCCAGCCGCCAGCCCGCCTCGGGCGCGCCGGTGAGGGGCAGGCCAGCCGACAGCAGGTCCCGGGCGGCGTTGAAGGCGTTGGCGGTGGGATCCAGCGGCGCGTCGAAGCGGACGCTGTTGCCCAGCAGTACCCGCACGGTCAGGCCCTGCGGGTACCGTTCCGGATGCGCCTGCACCTGCCGGCGCAGCTCCGACAGGGTCTGCGCCAGGCGGAACCCGGGTGCGTCCGGGCCGCCGTCCCAGACCATGTTGGCGATGAGGACGTCCCGCTTTGCGGCCAGGATCTGCTGCCCGAGCGCCTCGTAGGGTGCAAACGGGTGCGTGTCGTCGCCGGGAAAATGCTGGAGACCTTCGAAGCGGTTACCGCAGCTCAGGGCGGCGCCGGCGCCCAGCAGCTGGTCGTACAACACCCGGTCCAGCGGCGCGTCCGGCCGGGGACACGCGGGCGCCGTGTCCAGCCCATCCAGGGCAGCGGCGTTGGGTGGCGGTAAGGCGCCCCGCAGGAGCGTCAGCTGGCCTACCCGCAACTCGCGGACGGTGTCCTGAGCCGAGGTTGAGCTCAGAAAGAGCAGGGCCGTGACGAGCAGCCGCGCCACCCACGTCACCGTTCCCCTCGGGCGGTCAGGCGGGCGCGTCCCCTTCCGTCCGGGTGCAGCCGCCCTGGGCTGTCCAGCAGGCGCCTCACGTGCGTGAACTCGCCGGGCACCTGCCGCGCAGGGACGGCCCGCTCAGGTTGACCCCGGGCGGAGGTACGGGGGAGCAGAGGGCCGCCGCCGGTCCGGGCCCACGCCGGCCATCCACGGTAGGGTGCGGCCTCAGGCACGCCCGGTCCCAGGCAGCAGTCGCTCGATCAGGTCCGCGGCCTCTCGGGGCGCGTCGTGGGCGCGCAGCTCAGCGCCCATCGCCGCCGCCCGGTTCCGGACACGGTCGTCCTGAAGGACGCGGCGTACGGCGCGGCGTACCTGCTCAGGCGTGGGCCGGGCCGTTTTCAGGTTGACCCCCACGCCAGCGTGAGCCACGCGGGCCGCCACCTCCACCTTGTCCTCACTGCCGCCGCCGACCACGCAGGGCACGCCGGACGTGAGGGCCTGCTGCACGCCGCCGTACCCGCCATTGGAGACGTACACCGACACGTGCGGCAGCACCTGGGAGAACGGGACGAAGGGCGTGACCCGCGCGTTGGGCGGCGGTGGGCCCGGCAGATCCTCCGGGCGCACGCCGGCAGCGATCACCAGCACGTCCTCACCCTCCAGCGCGTTCAGGGTGGGCAGGATCAGGTGCCGGGGGTCCGTGGCGAGTGTGCCCTGTGTCACCATCACCACGGGCCGGGTGGCCGCCTGCACCTCCGGCCACCACGCGGGGAGCGCCCGGCCGGGCGCCTCTGGAATCAGGGGCCCGATGAACTGCAGGTGCGGTGGCAGGTCACTGCGGGGGTACTCGAACGCGGGCACGGTGGGCTGCAGCATCAGGCTGGGCGCCACCGGCGGCGCGAAGGCCCGCCCGGGCAGGCCCAGCCGGCGGCACAGGGCGGAAAGGTCGCGTGAGACGGGCGCGAACAGCAGGCGCGTGCCCCAGGTGAGGATGCGGTTGCGTAGCGGGCCCAGCGCCGATCGGGCGGGCGGCACGCCCAGTCCGAACGGCGCGGTGTCGCGGCTCGGAATGCCCAGTGGCAGGACGCCCAGCAGCGCGCAGGGTGGACCACCGAGCTCCTCGTGCAGCAGGGCCGCCGCGACCGTCTGATCCGCCAGGACCACGTCATGCGGCCACGTGCGCGCCAGCTCCCGGAGATCCTGCAGTTGTCCTTCAATCTGCCCGACGAAGATGTGCTGGACATCGAACAGCAGCTGCCGCAGGCCGCGCCGCTCATCCCGGCCTGGAAAGGCGGCACCGAACGCGGCGTCATCGTAGTCGCGGGCGTGAACGAAGGGCTCCCAGGGTGCGCCCGCTGCCTCAGCGTGCGCGGCGTACTTGCGCCCGGTGTACCAGCGCACTGCGTGCCCGCGCGCGCGCAGTTCCCGCACGACCGGCGCCAGCGGCAGGACGTGCCCGGCAATGGGTTGGGAGGCGATCAGGATGCGGGCCACGGGGCCTCCTGGTGGCTCAGCCAGCCCATCGTGAACGCGCGGGCCAGCGCCGGCTGGATGGACGGCGCCAGCAGCGCGCGCAGCGCTCCGTCCCGCAGGTGCCCGCCGAGTCCTCTGGCGGGGCGGCCGAAGAGCATGTTGAACTCCGCCTGACGCGCGGCCAGCCGCGCGAGCTGCCGGCGCCGGCGCTCGTAGCGGCGCAGCGCCGGTTCCGCTGCGGCGCGGTCCACGGCCGCCTCAGGCAGCAGCGGCGCGAGCGCGGCGGCGTCCAGCCAGCCCAGCGTCATGCCCTGCCCGCCGATCGGACTGACCTCATGCGCCGCGTCCCCAATGAGAAGGACCCGGCCCGCGACTAGCCGCCGCGCCAGGTGCCGCCCGACCCCGAAGGCACTCAGCATGCTGCAGTCGCCGGCCGGCAGGGCGAAGCCCGTGCGCGCCCGCACGAGTGCCGCGAGGTCCGGCGCCTGCGCGCCGCGCCAGAGCGCCCCGGTGCGCGCCACCCAGCGGCGCCGCTGACCGGGCAGCGGAAAAGCTTCCACCACGCCGCCCGAGCCCAGAAAAATGGCCGCCGCGTCCCGGAAGGCGGTCGTGTCCGGAAAATCGCCCATCAGGTACGTGTCCGCGTACGCGCCGCCCGGGAAGTCGATGCCGCAGAGGTCACGCACGCGGCTGCGGGTGCCGTCCGCCCCCACGACCACGCGCGCCGTCCACTCCTGCACGCGGCCACCCGAGCGGGCCGTCACCTGCACGTGCGGGCCCACGTCACGCAGCGCCTGAACCTCCACGCCGCGACGTAGCGTGCCCGGGGCGAGCTGCGCCAGGCGGCGCTCAAGGAGCCCCTCGGTCTCCTGCTGCGGCAGCGAAAGGATGAAGGGATAGCGGGCCGACGCGCCCTGAAAACTCAGCTCACCCAGCAGGTGCCCGTCCCCCCGAACCTGCCCCCGGCGGATGGGCACGCCCCGCTCGAGGAACGCCGCCGTCAGGTCCAGCGCCTCGAAGGCCTGCAGGGCCGGCGGGTGGATGCCGATGGCGCGCGAATGCGTGCTGGGCGCCGTCCGCTGTTCCAGGACCGCGAAGTTCAGGCCCCGCTGCGCCAGCAGGCACCCGAGGTACAGGCCCACCGGGCCCCCCCCGACGACCAGCACGTCAAGCATGAACGCTCTGGTACGTCAGCAGGTGCCGGAAGGGAAAGAGCGGCTGCACCTGCCAGCCGGGGGGCGCCAGGGCCGCGAGTTCAGCGCGGGTAAAGCTGCGCCGGATGGACAGGGGACCGTCCTCGCGGATGAACGTGCCGGGGAACGCCAGGCTCAGCGGGGTAAAGAGCCGGTAGGCCAGGGCGCTGCGCGTGAGGTCACTGTGCAGCACTCGCCCCCGGCAGAGCTGCTCACAGTCCCGCAGCAGGGCCGTGAATTCCTCGCCCGTGAGGTGATGAAGCAGGTGGTTGGAAGTCACGAAATCGAACCGCTGACCCTCCCGCACGAGGTCGCCGCTCAGTGCAGCGCGGAAGGTCACGTCCGCCGAGGTGGGCTGCGCGGCGGCGTACGTGATGGCGCGCGCGTCCGCGTCGATGGCCGTCACCTGAAGCCGCAGCCCGTCCCGCCGCGCCCAGGCCGCGAGGTGGCGCGCCACGTCCCCACCACCGCAGCCGATATCCAGCAGCGTCATCGTCCGGCCCGGGATCAGCGCTGGACGCACCGCCGTGCGGTATACTCGCCGCCAGCCGGACACCAGGGCGTTGAGCAGCTCGAAGCGGGCGTAGGTTCGCCGCAGGGTGGACAGGTCGCAGTCCGGCTCATCCATGCGCTCACGCGCACTGACCTCCCGCCGCGAGAAATCCACGGCCATCAGGCCGGGTCCGCGTGGGCGCAGCCCATCACCTGGGTCAGCAGGCCCGACTCCACCGTCAGGCCGGGGCCGAACGCCACCGCGCACACCCGCTCGCCCGGGACAGCGTGGCGGCGCAGGTCCGCGAGAATGAACAGCACCGTCGCGCTGCTCATATTCCCGAACTGGCGCAGCACCTCCCGCGAGGGGCGCAGCTGCTCATCACTGAGGTTCAGGCTGCCCTGCACCTTATCCAGGATGCTGCGCCCTCCCGGATGCACCGCCCAGCGCTCGACGGCGCCGGGCACACCGGCCAGGGCCGCGTCGTGGGCCAGCAGTGGGGCCAGCGCGCCAGTGATGTGCGCCTCGATGATCTGCGGCACGTAGGTACTGAGGACCATGTCATAGCCCTGATCCCCGATCGTCCAGGCCATGTCCGCCTCACCCACACCCGGCGGCGTGAGCGTGGTCTCGAACTGATCGAGCCGCAGGGCGAGCGCCCCCGGCGCCGGTGGCCGGGCACTCACCACGGCCGCCGCGGCCCCATCCGCGAAGACCGAATTGGCGATCAATGTGTCCGGATCCCCGGCCGAGTGCATGTGAATGGTGCACAGCTCCGCGCAGACGACGAGGACCACCGCGTTCGGGTCGGCGTCGCAGAACGCCCGGGCCAACTTCAGGGCGGGAAAGGCGGCGTAGCAGCCCATGAAGCCCACGTGGACCCGCTGCGTGCGCGGCGAGAGGCCCAGCGCCCGCACCACCGCGTACTCCGGACCCGGCGCGAAAAACCCAGTGCAGGACGCCGTCACGACGTGGGTGATCTCCGCTGGCGAGACGTCCGGGCAGGCCGCCAGGGCCTGCCTGGCCGCCCGCACGAACAGCTCAGTGGCGTGCGCGGTGTAAAAGTCGTTGCGCGCCCCCGTCCCTGGTGTCAACATCCGGCCCGTGCCCGGGTCGTAGAACAGGCCGGGCGTGTCCTGCGCGCTGGCCTGAAAGTCCAGGACGGCGCTGTGCCGGGTGTCGATGCCCGAGGCGTTGAAGATGCTGGTGGTCAGGCGCTGCGCCCGCCGGTCCAGTTCAGGCTGCTGGCGGATGATGTCGCGGAGCAGACCCTGCGGGTACGCCGCGCCGGGCACCGCTGTCTCAACCGCCTGAAGGTAAACGGGCATAGGCCAGGGTAGTGGGGATTGAAGACGTGCATCTCGGGGCGGCTTGAGCTGATCTTTATTCGAGTGGACGAGGGCGGCCCCGACCGTGCGCTGGGCGCCTCAACTGTGAGGCGTCTGGAGAGTACGTGCGGCCGCGTGGAGCACGTGGGTGGCGCCCGCACGACACTCAGGCGCGGGAGAACCTCACGCCTGGGCCGACCCGTCGACCGGCTGGAATCGGCGTGGGACCAGTGTGCTTGCCGGCGCCCAAGGCGGGCACGCTGGCCCTAGGCCACTCAGACGTCCAGTGGTCCACAGCGCCCGAATGAGGTCCAGGCGCAGCAGCGCACCTTCTCGACGTCATGGTTGCCGCGGCACGCCTGACCGCTGTTCATCCGGGCAGGGCAGCAGATTCTAGTGGCGGCGCGCATCGTGGCCGTCGTGGATGTCTTTCACGCCCTCACTCAGGCGCGGCCGTACAAGGCGGCGTGGTCGCAGGACCGGGCCGTGCAGGAGATTCAGGCGCAGGCTGGGCGGCACTTCGACCCTGCCGTGGTGGCCGCGTTCCTGCGGGCGATTGAAGGCAGTTCCAGCCTCCACTGAGTGGGTGACTCAGCGGTACATGGCTGCCGGCGTCAGCTCGGTGTACGTCATCGGCAGGGAAGGCGTGGCGGGGTGACCGTCGGGGCAGATGACCTGCACCGCTTCCATTAAGGCGATCAGGAAGGCCCGCTGCGGCCAGCGGTGCTCCCCTTGCCCGACGCAGCGCCCCCCACAGTGGATCTCTACGATCTGGCGCATCTGGTCACCGACGCGCTGGGCGGAGGTGACCCGCGTGCAGCCCAGGTCCTGCAGGTAATCCCAGGCCCTGAGCATCACATCGTCCGTAGTCATGTCCACAGGGTAAGAAGGCCGCGACCGGCCTTCCCAGGGCTGAGCGTTCTTGAAGGCGTGACCTGACCGTCAGTCAGTCTTAAGCTGCAGAGGGAGACCGGTGGGGGTGTTGGTCAGTGAAGCAAAGTTGTCAGAGGCCCTATGACACGCTGCGTGCCGATGTTCCCCTACGACGCCGCGACTCGGGCCCTGGTCAATCTCCAGCGCAAGGACATTCAGCGGATGCGGCGGCAGCGGGCCGTCCTGAGCGAGCCCACCGCATTCAAACAACTCCATCCCAACCATCCAGACCAGATCGGTCGCCTGCTCATCGGGCAAGCCGAGCCGCAGCTGCACCTGAGTCTCACCGCCTTCCTGATGACCGCTCCTGAGGCGGGGTTGACCTTCTTTGCCCGCACCCTGCACGGGGTCGGTCGGGCGGCGATGGTGACGGTCACCCATGAGGTGCTGCAGCAGCAAGGGCGAGCCGGAGCCGAACCGGCCCTGACGTACCTGCTGAAGGTCGCCCAGTTGGGCTTACTCCCCGATATCGTGCCCGGCGAGCACACGCCCCTGATCGGGGTGTGGCGTGTGCAGAGCGTCGACCGTCAGATTCATGTTCCAGCTTGAGTGGCCGCCACACGCTGGCTCGGGTGGCGTTTCCGGCGGGGCAGAAGGCCAGACGGGTCCGGGACCGGCTGGCGTACCTGTCGCGCGGGGAACCGCTCGCGACGTGCAGCAGATGTGGGGCAGCCCAGACGTGCCCGTGGGCGTCCCGCACCTTTACTCAGCGCTGGATTAGCTGACCTGTGGAAACCAAGTCGGTAGACTGCACAGATGCCGGCTTATGTGATCGTCAACACGCGGGTGTTGGACCCTACGCGCATTCAACAGTACCGTCACCTGGCTGAGCAGTCTATCCAACAGTTTGGCGGCAGGTACCTGGCGCGCGGGGGTGCACTGAGCGTGCTGGAAGGGTCATACCAACCGGAGCGGATGGTGCTCGTGGAGTTTCCCACCCTGGACCGTGCACAGGCGTGGTACGCCTCTGAAGGGTATGCAGAGGCCAGGCGAGCCAGGGCGGGCATTGCCGAGTTCGAGATGATCCTCGTCGAGGGCCTGCCGTAGCCCCTCAGTCTGAAACGCACCGCGCGGGCCGCGCGGCCGCGGCCTGACCCGGTCGGATGGCGTTAGCGGCTGAGCCGCAGTCTGCCGGAGACGCCGTTCGATCTGTTCAAGGTGACCCTGCTCAACCGGGCCGATCACTGGGGCGTCGTGATCTCGCCAGTGTCCCTCCAGCGGTTCCTTGAGGTGGGCATCGGCCCGGATGGGGAGGGGACGTCTTGGCGCATCTGGGCTGTCGACTGGAGCTGGTGCCGGTCACGGCCATCCTGGATCAGTCACCTGGACCTTGAGGCGTCCGGCGAACACGGTGAGGCGCTGCCCATCGCAGACAGAGCGCAGGACCTGTTTCACCAGATGTCCGCTGATGTCATGGGGAGGATGAAGCCGGCTGGATGAGCTCAAGAAGACAGGCGACCAAAATGGGTCGCCTGTGATGTTGAAGAGGATACCGCGGTATG
>NZ_BMPE01000038.1 GCF_014647435.1 Deinococcus radiotolerans
ATGCGCCTCCCAGTCTGCTGCTCGATTTGCAATCAGACTGGCACCGGAAACAGGGGCAAGGTCAGAGACGATCTTGTCTCAGTCAGAGTGGGCCGACCAATTGGGATCACGTCACACGTACAGGTTCACCAGGCCGACGATGATGTCATTGTCGATGCCGTGCGGGACGACATTGTCGCGGCCTGCGGTGCAGCGGATATGAATGGGGCCCTGATGGTCGATCGTGACGGTCTTCTCCCACCCGACGGCGGTGGTGGGGACGCGGTTGGACGCCACGATGAACATCAACCGGTTGAGGTTCAGTTCGTCGTGACTGGATTCCGTCGACCCGGGCGAGGCGACAGGACGTTCAGGCATGCCGCGCATTCTACTGACTGAACCGCTGGGCTGCCTCACTGATTGAGTCATTCTTCTTTCAAGAGAATAAGAAAAAAATATGATGATCATTCATCAGGTGTGCAGCGGAAATTGCGGCCTGCACGAATATTCTCCCGCGAACTCCACAAAGTGTCACCGGCTGGGCAGCCCGGATTCCACAAAGTGTCACTGGAAAAAGAGCTCAAACGCCGCAAAGTGTCACCGGGAAAACTACGCCCCATTCCGCAAAGTGTCACCGGCTGGGCAGCCCGGATTCCACAAAGTGTCACTGGAAAAAGAGCTCAAACGCCGCAAAGTGTCACCGGCCCGTAGCGGCCGCGGAGAACTCAGGTGCATTCACGCGGCCGCACGCATTCCCGCACGCCCACCTCAGCCTGAACGCTGGCGTGACAGGCCGTCGCCCCCACGACCCAAAACAGCTTCCAGCGCACCGCCGGAAGAGACCGAACGTCCGCTCTCACCACCGGGCCGTGCAGGCCACCAGAGGTCCATTCCGGCAGCCAGGCGCGGATTTCACTCGTCAGTGCAGCACCACGGGCAGCGGCTCGTACACCTTCTTGCTGCCATTGTCGAAGTGCAGTGTCGCCGTGACGTTGATGCTGGTGTACCCCCGCTCTGCGCGCGCCCGGACATTCAGCGGCAGCGTAAAGAGCAGCCGCGCGCCGTCCTGCCGGAACTTCACCCCGGCGGCGCCGGTCGCGGGCCAACGGTCCACGCTGTCGAGCGCCAGTTGCCCCGCCTGACCGCCCTACCGGTAGCGGAAGTCGGCCCGTACGACCCGCACGCCGTTCGGAATGGTGTCGATGGCCAGCTGGCACAGCGCCGCCCGGCCGGCCACGAATGAAGGGCGCACCGGACCGGAGCTGGCGTCCGTGCATGTGGTGAAGAAACAGGCCACGAATTTCGGCGCCGCGCCCGCCGCACATGGCGCCGTGATCGTCATGGTCAAAGTGGCGGCTGAGGGCGCCGTGCCCGCCAGGCGGCTACCGCACGCGCGGATCTGCTGCCACGCCTGCGCGAAGCCGTTGGCGCTGAACGTGGAGGTGAGGGGTTGCCCGCCCGACTGCCGGGTGAAGCGCACGACGAGCCGCTTCCCGGCGTGTAGGCCAGCCACGATGCGCTTCACGGTGGCGTCCTGAATGTTGACCATAGCGGCCACGGGGAGGCGCATGACGACGTCCGGCAGGCCGTCACTCATGGTGGCTGCCGCGTCAACGATCTGGTGTTTGGTAATGATGCACAGCCACAGTTCCGGCCGCTCAGCGTCGCTGCAGCGCACCACCAGGGAGGTGTCTCCAGCGACGTCATTGACCTCGTGGAGCCGGAGGAAGCTCTTGTTCACGTCGGTGATCGGGTCTTGGCGGTACGACCAATCCGTCTGGGTGCCGGGCATCCGGTCGACGGCAGCAGCGGACGCGGCCAGGGTCGTCAGGAGCACAGCGGTCCAGCGGGCAAGGCGGGGCATGGATGCCGTTCTGTGCCTCGCTCACCCCCCACGCAAGCGATTCCGAGACAGTGACCAGCGCAGGCGGGAGGCCAGCGTCTGGCAACGCCTGCAGGTGTGAAGGCCCCGACCGGTGGACGGCTTGGCCACGGCGCGGTCGCCAGCGGGCCGGCAGGCGCAAGGCAGGCCTCGTGGGGCCCCTTTGAGGTCTGGGACCGCCGAGGGGCGCTCCGCTGGACGTCCTGGCGCGGCCCTGGGTGTGCAGGGGCAGAGCGGCATGGGGCGCAGTGTCTGGGCAGACACAGCGGGAGCGGTGGCCTGGGCCCATACGGTCAGGAGCGGCCCGGTGCTGGGAGTTCCGTACAGCGGCCGCGGTGCGGCCGGAGGTGAACCCAGTCGAGGGCCAGCCGGACGCCTGGCGTGGAGCTGGGAGGCCCGCCGCGCCGGCCCGGAGGACCTACCCCGACCCTGAGGCGTTGTGGGGGCGCAGGTCACCGCCCAGCCGATCTCGAGACCGAAGCGGGCGAGCAGCGTGAACTCCAGTCGCTCGCTGGAGCGCTGCACGTCCACGTGGTACCCGAGGAAGCCGGAACCGTCAGGGTCAAGCAGCGCCTGGGTGAAGTCTGGGTCGTCGGCCAGCGCTTCGAGCAGCGGGAGCGTCACCGTCCCGTACCGGAGGGCCTGGGCCCGCAGGTCAAGGGGAACGACCTTGAGAATGGTCGCCTGCTCGCGCTCCTGCAGGCGGCCACTGAGGAGCAGCGTCCTGAGCAGCTCCAGGTCCTGCGCGGCCAGCGCGTCCCCGAGCAGGGCGCTGCGCAGGGCGGGCGGGGTCCACCAGAAGTGGGCGGTGGTGCCTGCACGACCTGTGTTGGCCGGAGGACACGTTGAGGGCAGACTGCTGGTGCGACCGGCCTTTCAGGCGCTGCTTGGCCACCCGTTGGGGGAAGACCACATATCTTCTGCACAGCGGAAATCGGCGAGCTAAGGTGCGCTTTGCTTGAAAAAGTTAAGGTGGAGGTTTTTCGTGTGAAACGGTCTTTGCTTATTTTCCCCATGATGCTGACGTTGACATCCCTCATGGCCTGCGGCGTGCCGAACAGCACAGTGCCCGCCGTCGCAGACCCTCACGTGCAGACCGCGCCAGTCACGCTGGGTCTGCCTGAATTCGCTCAGGCCTCTACCTCGCGAGTCGGCACGCAGGGTGTTCCAGTGGGCACCACCACGGCCGAACTGGCCGTTTTTGATGGTGCGGCGGAAGTACTATTCGACGCGAACGGCAAAATCGTAAGCAGCGGTGGCGGCCGCATCCAGCTCACGCCCAACTCCAGCAGGCGCACCGTCGCGCTGCTCGTGGGACACACGTACAACTTCAAGATCACCGCGCGGGACGGCGCAGCCACCCCCAACGACCTGGCGTACGGCGAGAAGAATAACGTGGCGGTGACCGGGGCCACGACCCTGACCCTCAATCTCAAAACGCTACTGGGTGCCGCGCAGTTGAGCCAGACCCGCGTTCAGAACGGTGCCGTTGAGCTGGCCCTGAACGTCTCCCCGAAAGGCCGGCCGGACCTAGCGGTACCGGAAGACGACTACACCGTCAGCTACGCCGTGACGGGCGGAACCATCCTTACGGAATCGAAGCTCGGCCTCCAGATTCAACCCACCGAAGCCACCGTGAAGGTGGTGGCCACCGTCAGCGGCAGCACCGCACCGAACGTGGACGGCACGGTCACCACCACCCTGACGCAGGCAGGGGACAGCAGCGGCAGTGTCGGCGCTGACCTGACCTCACCCACCGTCGCGATCACGACCCCAGCGGACACGGCGTCCGTGAATGCCACCACTGCTACGACCATCACCGGAACCGCCACGGACAATGCCGCGGTCTCACGAGTCGAGGTCTATGACGGCGTCAGGCTCCTGGGCACGGCCACCCTGTCCGGGACCGCCTGGAGCATCCCCTGGACGCCGGACAGCGGGAGCCACACCGTCACCGCGGTCGCCTACGACGCGGCCGGCAACACCGCCCGCGCCAAGGTGGGCGTCGCGACGCTTGATCCCACCTTCGGGCTGGGCGGAAACGTCAATGGAGCGGTCAGCAGCACCCAGAACGATATCGCCAGGGACGTGCTCGTCCAAAGTGACGGCCGGATCCTCCTGGGGGGAATCGTGAACGCATCCACGGGTGGAGGTTACACGTACGCCCTGTCCCGCCTGAACGCGAACGGCACGCTGGACACCACGTTCGGTACGAACGGCAGAGTCACGACCGATTTTGACGGCAACGGGTCCACCAACGACGACCTGATGGCCCTGGCGCAGCAGAGCGACGGCCGTATCATTGCCGTCGGCCAGACGAATTACGGCATTGCCGTCGCCCGCTACACAAGCACTGGCGCGCTCGAATGGAAACGGCGGCTCATGTTCGGGACCATTCAGGATCAGGCGAACAGCGTCGCCCTTCAGGCCGACGGGAAAATCCTCGTGGCGGGGATCACCGTGACGTCCAATGCGGCCAACACGGCCGACGCGTTTGTCACCCGCCTGAACCCCGACGGGTCCACCGATACCAACTTCGGCTCAGGTGGCCTGGTCAAACCAGACTTCAATGGCGTCTGGGAGGCGGCCAACGCTGTCACGGTGCAGAGTGACGGGAAAATCCTCGTGGCGGCCAGCGGGGGCAACACCAACACCGTCATGCTGTACCGGCTGACCGGTGCCGGTGCCGTCGACACCACCTTCGGGACTGCCGGGAAGGTGTCCGCCGCGCAGGGGGGCGCCGACGTGTACGCCATGGTGGTGCAACCTGACGGGAAGATCGTCACGGCTGGCAACCAGCTCGCGCGCTTCACTGCGGCGGGGCAGCCGGACGCCACATTCGGGACGGGCGGCTTCACCACCCTCTCGAGGGCGGCCACGGACGCGGTGCTGTTGAGTGACGGCCGCATCATGATCCTCGCTGGAGGCTTCCGGCGGTTCACCGCCGAAGGCGCCGTGGATGCCACGTTCGGCGGCGGTGGCTTCATGCGTGGGGGCGGGAATGCGGTCGCCGTCCAGCCGGACGACAAGGTCGTGGTGGCGGGATCGGCCCTGGTGAACAATCAAGACGATTTCTTCAGCATGCGCATCCTCCCCTGAGCCCGGATGGTGATTCCAATCGGCCCGCCTCCGACCAGGAGGCGGGCCGATCTTGACCCCTTAGATTGGGCGGCTGGTTCATCCTGACCGTACGCCCCGTCGCCACCGATTCCCCTGTCAGCGGTGGCGCGCTGCGGCTGTATCACCGCTTGCTCCTGAGCCGATGGGATGAACAGCACCAGCTCCACGGCCGCAATCTCGTCGTCCGTCACGAACCCCCGTCACGTCTGGCCACGCGGTGGGCGTCAAGGCGTCCGTTCCTGAACCGTTCCGCCTCTCCAAGCGTTCGAGGCCAAGGCTGCGGGAGCACATCGTCATGCTCATCCGGGTGACGCTCAATCATACCGGGCGCGAGCACTGCGGCTCCGGCACCAAGGGTGCCCTGACCGTGTCTGTTGAGGAAGCCAAGGGCTTGGCCCCGCACTGAAGATCAGGTGCGCCCACGCCTCCGGCCTGCCCTGCCTGAGCCCGGCGGCCATCAGGCTGGCGGTGCTGACGGCCGCCCCACCGGATAGTGCGCAGCTGGACGCACGCCGGCTGGGCCGCTGACTTTCAGCTGCAGCGCTCCAAGGCCAGCGGGAAACGCTCAACTGGGTCGTGTTCCGGCCCACTGTGTGGTGGGAGACGGGTCGCCAGATACGACCCCAGCGTTACGCAGGCACCGGTCCATCCGAGGCCACGAACACGCCTAGCGGTCATGGGATCAATTGGCAGCTCGTCGGACTTTATGAACATGGTGAGCCTGACCTGACCGGCAGTTTGCAGATGCAGCGGTGTTTCACGCGACGCCAGATGACGCTACCTCATCCTACATTCACGCTGAACTCAGACGTGAGCACAAGGCGGCCCCATAACCGTCTCACCTGAGTGTCGTTGATCCATATTCCCCACTCCTTCCATCTCCGTCCAGGTGGTGCCTGCCACCACCACAAGTGAGGTCGCTGCATGCACACACGTCCCCTCAAGGCCCGCACCCGGGTGGCTGGCCTTGGCCTAGCCCTCCTGCTCAGCGCGTCCACCGGCCCGGCCGCCGCGCAGACCAGCGTCGCGGCGGCCACCATTACCGCCACCCAGACGGTGCAGGTGACGGGGCAGGCCACCGTCACGACCACGCCAGCCGCCGCGCGGCAGGCGGCCCTCAACGACGCCATCCGCGCGGCCATCGAGCAGGTCCTCGGCGCGTACGTCAGCGCGTCCAGCACGCTGCGCAGCACCGAAGCGTTCGAGCAGTTGCAGCAGCGGCTGATCAAACGCGCCGACGGCTTCGGCCGGATCGTCCAGGTGCTCACTGAGCGGCAGGAGGGCAGCACGTACAGCGTGACCGTGCGGGTCGCGGTCGCCCGGCCCAGCCTGGAACAGGAACTCAAGGCGT
Organism: Deinococcus radiotolerans; assembly: GCF_014647435.1. Lineage (NCBI taxonomy): Bacteria > Thermotogati > Deinococcota > Deinococci > Deinococcales > Deinococcaceae > Deinococcus > Deinococcus radiotolerans. Next base: position 6,333 of record NZ_BMPE01000038.1, read on the forward strand.
TCCTCACCCAGAAGGGGGACCCCCGGATCCTGGTGGTCATTCCCGAGCAGGTCCTCCGGCGGGTCGTTCCGGACCCCGCAGCCGAGACCGAAGTGCAGCGCGCGCTGATCGCCGCGGGGTACCGCGTCGTTGATCTCTCCCAGAGCCAGCTGAACGCGGCCCGCGACGTCATCCGGGGCGGCGCGGTCGACCTGCAGGCGCGCCGCGAACTGGCCACGCGCTACCAGGCGGATCTGCTCGTCACGGGCGAGGCGTTCGCCGAGGAGTACGGCGCGGTCCTCAGCCAGCGGGCCTACACGGCGCGCCTCGAACTGAAAATCGTGGATCTCGCCACCGGGCAGGTGATCTACAGTGACGCGTTCACCGGCGCCGGTACCGCCGCGACCGACGCGGTCGCTGGGAAGACCGCGCTGCAGAACGTCGCGCGGACCGCCACGCCGTCCCTGCCGGGCGCCCTGCTCGGCTGGCTGAGCGGCAGTGGCAAGGCCGCGGGCCGCACGTTCACCGTGCGGTTCCTGCAGGTGCCCACCTTCCGGGCACTGAACGACAGCCTCGCGCTGCTGCGCGGCAGCGCCGGCGTGCAGGCCGCCCTGAACCGGCAGTTCGACGCGGCTGGCGCGCTCGCGGAAGTGGAGTACGCCGGCTCGCCCGAGGAGCTCGCGCAGCTCCTCGAAGACCTGGGCTTTACCGTCACCGGCCTCAGCGCCGGGGAACTCACCGTCACCTACCGCTGAGGTTGCCATGAAACGACGCCTGCTCCCTGCCCTCCTCCTCACCGCCGTGGCGTCCGCCCAGGACACCGGGGCGCCCGTCTCGCCCCAGCAGTTCCTGAAGACCGAGGGTGTCCAGACCACCTACACCGTCCAGAACGGTGACCTGAACCCAGCCGACGCCCTGAACCTGATGCTGCAGTGCGCGCCGCCCATCTCCGCCCCGTACGACAGTGACCGCGACGGCCGCAACGACACCCTGCGCGTCTACGGGTTCGCGATCGTCTCGGCGCAGGTGTACCAGGTGCGGGGCGTCACCGCCATGGCGCCCGCCATTCAGAAAGCGCAGCTGCGGGCCAACGGCGCCGCGGCGGAATTCTTCGGCGGTCTGCGCACCGCCGTCGAGCGCGGGCTGGACTCCCGCAACACCACGGCGAGCGCCGTCGACAGCGGTGACCTGAAGCTCTCGGATCTGGCGGTGGAAACCGTTCGCGACACCGTCTCCACGAACGCGCAGGCGCTGCTGCGCGGCGGCCGCATCACCGGGCACCGCATCGTCAGTCTCGGCAATCAGGGCCTGTGCGTCGTCGCCCGGTACGAGTTACCGCTCGATCAACGCGCGCCCACCAGCCCCAGCAGTGAGCTGCCGGCCGGCCCACCAGCCCCGGCCCGCCCAGCGGGAAGTGGCGGCTTTACCCCTCCTCCGCCCGGCACCACCGGCGATTTCTGACCCGCAGCGCGCACGCTGACCCCATCCCCCAGCCCCTCCCCACCCATGCAAGGAGTTCACCATGACCACCCTCCGACTGCTCGCCCTGACCCTCGCTCTCGCCGCGCCGGTGGCCGCTCAGACCGCGCCTGCTGCGCCGGTCACGCCCCCCGCACCCGCCGGAACGGCCGCCCTGCCCGAAGGGCAGGTGAGCATTGCGATCGGAACGTTCAAATGCAAGGCCGCCAAATGCTACGTCGACCTCGGTGAAGGCGTGGCCGACGCCCTGACCACCGCGCTGCTCAACACGGGCAAGTTCGCGGTGTATGAGCGGGAGAACACGAGCCAGCTCACCGAGGAAGCCTTCTTGAAAGGCGGGACCGCGTTCGAGAGTGCTGACCTGCTGATCTTCGGTTCGATCACCCAGTACGAGCCGGACGCTTCCGGCGGCGGCGTGAGCTTCCTCGGCATCTCGATCGGTCAGAAGAGCAGCAGCATCGCGATGGACCTGCGCATCGTGGACGCCCGCACGCGCCGCATCATCGGCGCCACGCAGGTGCAGGGCAGCGCGTCCGGGAACAGTTTCAACATGCAGGGCCTGCTGCCGGTTGACATCGGAGCCAAGTCCAGCCCGCAGATTGAGGCGGCCATCTCCCAGATGCTGAATAACGCGGTCAAAGACCTGCTGCTCAAGGTCCCCGCCACCTATTACCGCCTGCAGTGAGGGCCGAAGGCCTGCGTATCTGCAGGCCAGATGTGATCCGCGGCGGGCCGCGACATCGCGGGCGTGTCAGCCCCTCTCATCGCCACCGTGAGCAACGACAGCCTGCCCGACATGACCGGCCTAACCTGGGCGCTCCAGGAGGGCCGGTCCTTTCACGACGTGCTTCGGCCTTCCCGACCAGGCGACCGAAACGCCGCACCTGCCTGGTCCCCATAGTTTCTGAGTGAGTGCTGGGCACCCTTCGCTGGCTTTTGAGCCCAAGGGGCTCAAACCTGCCGCGCCGCTCTAGGGAGATCTTCCATCTCGCCGTTGGCGTTCACGGGCCTCCCCAGACCATGAAACCCGACGAATGGGTTGCTGACGATGTCGCTGTCCGGTACGCGGCGAGTTGCAGGGCGTCGGCGAGGACGACGGGCGCTGGTGGGGGCGGGAAAGATCAGAAGGTGCTGGCGTTGGCGGGCCCAGCTGCTCGGGAGTCCGCGGGCGTCGTCAGGGCTGGAACAGGCGAAAGAACGCGTGGTATCCACCGGCCCGTGGGCCAGTGGACGAGGAAGGGGCCAAAGCCGTTGCGGGACAGCAATCCGCCAGTTGGCGGACTGGCAGGGGCCTGTGCTGCGTGGCAGATGCGGAGGGTGCACAGGAATCGACGGACCGCAGTATTCAGAGGCTGGGAGGGTCGCCCTAACGACCTCTGAACGGACTGACGCGAGCCGGGGCGAGCGGTAGCGGTTGAATGGGAAGCGTTGGCGCGTGCTGTTGGCGCCAGGGTAGGCCTCCTCGCTGTGCGCAGGGGGCGCGGTTCCGGGGTTGGCCCACCTGAGCGGTCATGCGGTGACGGCGAGAGTTGAGAGGTTCAAGTGAGCCCCTGGTGCCACGTGCAGTGTGGTGGCTCCTCTAGCTGTACTTCGGGGAATATTCATCAGCGTCGTCCTGGCCAGCATCTGCGATGCTGGCCTTCTTGTT
>NZ_BMPE01000039.1 GCF_014647435.1 Deinococcus radiotolerans
CCGACGGCTTTCGAGGAGCAGGCTTACATCCTGAACTGAGGCTCCACCAAACCCTTGACAGATCAAAGGCAGCGCCAACGGGTGGGCTTGCAGATCTATCCAGGCCTCTGCCTCGCCGCCTCTTACAGATCAACGTGCTGTGACTGGCCTACGCCCAATGTCACAGGAGACGGTACCGTCCACGTGCCACCCGTTCCAAATCCTGATAGTCCGCTCCATCCGTTGTGCGGGTCCTGGCGTTCCGGCACATCAGCGTGTGGACGTGCAATCGCACCTCGGCGTCACTGTACCGGCTGCCGCTGTCACGCATCCACTGCACGACATTCTGAACAGAAAATGTTTCTTCAGGATGCGCGCGGCTCAATTCGCGGGCAGCTGTGAGAATCGCTGAGCGGCACGTCACGCCGCAGTCTCAAGGGTGTGCAGGTGCGCGCCACAGGGCGCCGAACTGAACGTAGCGCCCCTCAGGGCGCTGGGCACAGACAACTTACCAGCGGTCGTAACGACCATCATCGGACGCCTTGACGGGTGCAGCCTGGGTCACCACGATGTTCTTGGCCTGGGGGCCTTTGCCACGCTGGCCGTCTTCAACGTCGTATTCCACTTCATCGCCTTCGTTCAGCTTCTTGAAGCCGCTGCCCTGAATGGCGCTGAAATGCGCGAACACGTCCGGACTGCCGGCCGTCTGGATGAACCCGAACCCTTTCTCCGCATTGAACCACTTCACTGTGCCTGTTGCCATACGATCAACTCCTGAGGTTTCCACAGAACGACGACGCGCACGGGCAATTGCCCGTGCGCGATCAAAGCGGACTTGGAAATCTACCCGCTGACTCTACGCCTTCCGGCTACCTGTCACTGCGGTGGTGATCACACCTGGTGCTTGCGCTCTCCTGTTTCGCGGCTGCTCCCGAGTGAGAAACGGCCCATCAGATCCACCAGGTGTCGCGCAGATACCGGCAGAATGACACGGCCTTTGAGGTACAGCGCGCTGTCGCTGTGCACGTCATGACGGATCACGTCCCGGAGATACACAATGTGTGTGCGTCCAGCGTACGTGAACCGTACCCGATCCATGGTGCCAGGAACCCAGGTGAAACTCAGATCGTTCAAGCCGTTCATAAGGACGCTCCTTGCGCAGTGCATGAGGGAGACGACAGGAAGAGCGACGGAGCGGCCATCGGGGCTTGCCCACCGACGGAGCGAACGTGGAAACGGATCATCGCCGTACGGACAGGCGAAGCTCCCGGCCCAACTGGGCCAGTGTCCTGGAGCCGCCCCCGTTCTGGCGAGACCAGCAGCCACCAGCACAGGATGGACCAACGCGGATCACCTCTGGAAAGAGCGACGTGAACGGCATCACGATGTATGGCCCCCCTGGCTTCGGAGCAGCGGCCCGCCCCACCTCATCTGACGCTGCTGGACCTTCACTGACGCGACTGCACGCCCACCCACCCCTGCGCTGGAGTCCGGCGCAGCCCACCCTTTACGGCAGGGGCGTGCGCCTCTGGCCAGACCAGAGACAGTGCGGGCCGGAGACGAAGGCCGAGATCAGGCCACCGATGATCAATCCCTGTCCCCGACGAACAGTGCAGCGCAGGTGCAGGCAATCATCCAGATGCTGGCGAAGCGACCCGTAGAACATCTTCCACCCTGACCTGAAGCGACACCCAGTTACGCGGACGTCACCGCAGCGGGTGGAAGGGTATCGTCAGTGTCGTCCCGCGGCGCTGAGGGCCGAAACCACACGTACCCCTCGAACGAGCGCTGCCGATCCCTCAAGGCGTTCTTCTCCTTGAGGACCCCTTCCATCCACCCGAAGGGCGACCGGAAACGCACCTCACACCCACGACGCGTCTCGAACACCTCGCTCAGCGCGGCAAGATCTGCTGCCCACACACCACTGACGGGTTGAACGGGCAGGGCGAGAATGACGAGGCGCTTGTTGGGCGACGCCGTATAGGTACCTTGAAGTTCAAGCATCCATGACGCTACCAGACTCAGTCAGGGCGAAATAGGATGGCCGCCGGGTGACCCGCACGTCACGCGGCCACCGTGCCCTGATGACAGCCCTGCGCCGCTGCTCACCTGACCGGCCGAGGCTGCCTAATGGACGCGGCCAAACCCGAGTCCTTCAGCGGTGCGCATGGCGTCACGCGCACCGTCAAGGTAAGGGGCTGCGCCATCCACGATGCCCAGGTCACTCAGAAACAGGGACGCCTGCATAATCCCTGTATCTGTCGCTTGCTGGCCCCCGCATCCCTGCGTCAACGCCAGCGCGTACCAACTCGCCGCGATCTGCCGCACCATCGCAAACACCAAACTGTCCATACGTCCCCTGCCCATCTGCTGCACCGAACCTGTCGGTTCTCCCATCAGGATACGGGGATTTTGGCATCTCAATTGCAGCGGTTGACCTTTGCCGGTGTCGAGAGCGGCGGCAGGCGACCGCCGCGGGTGTCCGTCACCTCCAGATCCGAAGTGTGACGTGCACCAATCCATGTCACGCGTCCTCTTCCGCTCAGGGCCGGGCCGTCGTCACGTCGGCCCGTGGTATCCGGCAATGACCGCCCTGGTGCCCCTTGAGTGGCCAGGGCGTCCGCCTGGACCGCTACCCGCCTGCACTTCAACGAACCCGCTGCTGCCGTGTTCAGATGTGCGTCACGGGAGAGGTTGGAGCGGGTCTACAGCCGACATCTGCGTCGAGCACATCTACCGCGGACCCGAGTGGTCACTGTGGAAGGTCTGGGCACCTTCGCCCTGTGTTCTACAGTCTTACCGCCGATCAGTGGTGTGCACATCAATTCGACCGTGACTGCTTACCGGGCAGTTCCCGAAAACGCGCACGGCCCGACCGAAGGTCACGCTCGCACTGAAACCGTGTTCCCCGGTCGACGCCGCAGGCCCAGGAGGCCACCAAGCTGTCCGGCGTGCGTCAGGTGCTGTCCATGTGGCTGGCGCAACGCTATGCGCGCAGAAAGTTCGCCGTCCTCGGATAATGTCAGCCTTCAGCCGTGGCGGCAGAACCCAAGAAGCGTTTTCGTCGACGCAATTGAAGTCAAATAGGGGTGAGAAGAGATCAAAATGAACGATTTCATTGTTTATATCGGGACTGCTGACGCCGAATGGAGATCACACCGCCTCCTTTCTTAAGATGCGATGCCAGTTCGTCACTCCAACTTGTGCGCGTGCACGGCCTCTCAGGACGGCCGTTCTCCACGTTGTTCAGCCTGCGCCCGGCGTTGGCCTTTGCGGCGTTTCTCGGCGTACATCCTGAGATCCGCCTGTCGCATCAGGGCCGAGATGCTCTCAGCGCGGACGCCACTGGACAGTCCCACGCTCACGTCCGCCTCCGGAAAGCCCTGCCGGCGCACCTCCGTCACGGCCGCCCGGATCTGGTGCCAGATGTGCGAGAGATCACCATGCGTGCACACCACCACGAACTCATCTCCGGCCAAACGGAAGACGGCCTGCCCCGCCTGAAGTTGCGCATGCACCGCCTGAGCAACCGTCCGGATCAAGACGTCTCCCACGTCGTGACCGTGCTGATCGTTGACCGCTTTGAGCCCGTCGAGATCAAGAAAGGCAAGGCCAATGTGCGTAGGGCCCGCCTGCCAGGCGGCCAGGAGGGCTGCCTCGAAGGCTCGCCGGTTGCCCAGCTCAGTCAGTGGGTCCAGCAGCGCAGATCGCTGCGCGTGATTCAAGGTTCGTTCGGTGACGGTCAGGAGCCAGGCCATCAGGCTCCCGGCCACCAGCCCGGTGAAGGTGATGCAAGCAATGACGCTGCCTTCGGCAGGCAAGACCTCCAGGGACAGACCACCGACCGTCAAGGCATAGAGGCTGAAGAGCCAGACGCCCTGGAGACCGAGCGACACTGCCGCGAGTAGGGTCGGCAGAATCAGCGAGGCACTGTAGGTCGTGAAGGTGAAGGCGAACAGCGACGTCTCCAGCTGCGGGGTATGGAACCAGACCAGGACGATTGGCAGGAGAAGAAGGAGCAAAACGCTCCCCAGAGGCCCTGGCCTTTGGTTCAGCACCTGCGCGGTCAGAACCATGATCAGGAAGAACAGGTCGTAGATGAAACGCTGGGTCTCGCCGGTGCTCAGCTGCAGGAGTGCGGCCAGGATGGGCACGGCGGCCATGAGGAGCACACTGTAGCGCTGAAGTTGCGCGCGGGGGCTCTGAGACAGGACTGGTCTGAAGTAGGCCCGCATATGTACCTCGTCTGCATCGGAAGGAACCCTCTGGCTGCGCGAATGCAGTCAGGTGGGTCAATGGGGAGAAGCGATGCGGACAGCGAAGCCCCATGTGAGGGAAGCGCTTCAGTCTGCCCGTTGTGTTGTTCGAGTGTGCTCGACTCCGGTGAAGGTCAACTCAAATGGAGCAAGGTATGCAGCGTAGGGCAGGCCGTCCTCTGGTGGTCTCGGAGGTGAGGTGAAGAGGCCCTTTGGACACGCCTGATGTAACCCGCGGGAGAGCAGCGGAACAGTGGTGGTTTTAAGCAGTCGTTTGATGAGTTGGCATGCCGTGAAGACTAATGAGGGATACTTATTTTTACCGTGCTACAATGGATGATGTTAATTTTAAAAGGTCTATACCATGTGCAGCCGAATAAACGATTATCGATTTTTCCGGAAAGCAAGATTAAATTAAAGGGGACGCTTGAATCCGATTTAATTGCGCTGAGTCAGAATTGTGCCACCACAGGGAGATGTGATGTTCAGGTGATGACACAGCATGGAGTCATGCTTGGTACCCTCCTGGAGAAAAAACCACTGCAATTTCGGCTTCGGCAATTTGAAGGCCACCTCTCATTTCCGGCAAAAGTCGACGCAAGGGTCAACAGTCGCCTTTCACCTGATCATGCAGATTGATTCATTCCCTCATATAGATCCGTTGTTTGGAGCGCGTATGCTGGCACAACTCTTTTTATTTACACTCACATATTATCCCACGGGTGAAATTCAACACTTCACGACAAGTGCTATACGATCAGAATTGATCCATCATGGCTTCTTGTCATGTCTGTCCTTCAACGCGCTGCCAGGGACGATTTCGCGTTTCCTGGGATACACCGACCGCAACGTGATGGTCAGAGCCTTTGAGCAGGGCAACCAGATCGTTGATTTACCACCATGGAAACTAGAGGTTGAGGCGACGTTCCTCCAGTGGACTACGGGTGAAACAGTCGAGCCGCAAAGGAGGCACGCACACACAAGCGTGCTTGATCCTTGCTCAGGCATGAGGCGTTAGGAACGGCCCAACTGGACGGCTTGGTTCTCCTGCTTTGGCTTGTTGCTCGATGATGCGCTGTCTGAGCACCGGTGAAATCGCGCCATTGATGAGCTGTCTCTGAGGATCGCTGTTGAGTCGCTCTTTTGAGGCGCATTCTGGGCCTGTAGCATGCAGCTCGATATCCAGCCGCGCGCTCAATGCCGCCATCCGAATTGAGCCGCCTCCACCCGAACGCTCGTGCGAGGGTGGAGGCGGTTCATTCCGTTCATCAAGGCAGATTTCGTGAGCCTTCCCTAATTCAAGTGAAGGGACCTTCAGGTCTTTGACCAATCCAGATGAGCGCCCTCGCGAGAATGGAGGTATGACCAAGCGACCCATCACCCTGCACGAGATCATGCCAGAACTCCACGGTGAAGAGACAGCGGCGCAGGTCATCTCTGATCTCCTAGAATTCATCGAACGGACAGAACGCGCCTTACAGGAGCTCACCCAAGCCATTGAGGACCTGCAGTGGCTCACTGCGCCCGCCTCCATCCACGCCTGACGGCCGCGTCTGATCACCTGACTCACGCAGAGCATGGCTTGGCCGCTCTCCGGTTCACCGAGCGGACCGCCAGCACTTCACCACAGCGCCTTACAGTTCCACCGGCTCACGGCTGGTACGGTCGAAGATAACGCTGATTGTCAGCATGTCCTCTGGTCTTGAAGTCACCACCGGGCTCTTCTCCCCGATCCCACTTCACGCCCGGAGGCCTCATGAGCCACGCCGACGATGTTCGCCCGTCGACTGCGGAGTCCGCAGACCGTTCAATCACTGACCTGCAACAAGAGATTCAGGTGCTCGAAGGCCAGGTGCGTGCCGCTGAAGCCAACGCCCGGCAGGCCCGGCGCCTGTTCACCCACAGCCCACAAGCGGCGTTCCTCCTGACCCCTGAAGGTCGCGTCCTTGAAGCCAACGTCCAAGCGAGCCTCCTCCTGGGCGTACCCGCCTCCAGATCCGCCGGGCACCGCCTGGGCAAATACCTGACCTCCGCGTCCCAGGGGCCCTTCACAGCCCTGCTCAAACAGGTCTTCGCCACCACCCCACACGCGACAACGGAACTGGTCCTGCTCACGGCTGACGGCACCGCGCGCACCGTGCTGGCGGCCGTACACCGCACCGACGCCGACGATGAAGCGCCAGGCTGCCAACTCGTCGTGACGAACGTGACCAGCCTGAAACAGGCCCACCATCACCTCCTGAACGACGTGGAGGCCCTCCAGGCCAGCATTCAGGACCAGACAGCCAGGAACCAGCGGCTCGAGGCAGAGGTATGGGAGGTCATTCAGGGCACGCAACTGCAACTGAACCTTCAACTGGGGCGGCTTCAGAGCGCCCTGAGACTCCACCAGAAGGAAGTGGAGGCCGCCGGCGGCACCTTCACGCACCTGGAGGCCACGCAGGACGTGCTGCGATCGGCGTTTGCGTTGGTGGAATCGCTGAATCAGTACATGGAGGCCCGGCAGCTCAGGTTACGGGCCGGTTCCGTCGACCTGAACCGCGTCCTGACCGAAGTGGTCAAAGACCTGCAGGTGGTCCTGAGGGGCCGGTCGGTGCAGTGGTCGTCGGCGGCGCTACCCACCGTGCAGGGGGACGGCCGGGCCCTGCGGATCATCCTGCGGGAGTACGTCAGCAACGCCCTGAAGTTCACGCGGACGCGCGAGGTCACGCAGTTGCAGTGGCAGGTGGAGGAAACAGGGGATCACTACCTGATTGGCCTGCAGGACAACGGCGTGGGGTTCAACCAACGGCAGAAGGACGAGGCCTTTGAACTGTTCGGGCGGCTGCATCCCACGGGAACGTACGAAGGAACGGGGATCGGGCTGGCGGTGGTGCGGCGACTGGCAGAACGGGGGGGCGGCCGCGCCTGGGGGGAAGGCAAGGTCGATCAGGGCGCGACGTTCTGGGTGGCGTGCCTGAACGTGCCGAACCGGAAGGTGGAGTGAGCGGGCGGGGCGCGTCGCGCCGCCACGCCGCCCTGCCCGGCGACCTGATGAGCCGGGATGATCCCACAGGAACCCGCCTGGCTCCGTGGCTCACGCCGTGCCGAGTGGACACCTCACTGTGATTCACCTGATTCTGCTGACCGCGTTGAAAGCAGCTCAGGAAGCGGGCTGGACCCACGCGTCAGTGGCCGCAGACCGAGCGGTGCCCCTGGCTGATCTCGTCGGGCAGCCGGATTCGTGGGCCGCAGCGGGGCCGTACCTGCTGAGCGACGCACACATTCTGGATGGCCGGGGACGCCAGTGCGTGCAACTCAGCCGTCCGCAGGCCACCAGTCATTGAGGTCGGGAGCTGGAGTGTTCTGGCAATACAACGGCAGGAGAGTGGTGAGCTGTGACCGACCCACGCCCTCCCGCCACCGTTTCCCTATGAGCCCGATCAGGTACGCCCTGTAGCTGGATCAACGTTTACCACTCGACCAGCGTGACGTTCAGGCGCTGCACCACGAGTTGAGGGTGCCCCAATTGCGGTTCCAGCCGATTTGCAAATCTCAGCGTACCTCAGCCCGCCTGTT
>NZ_BMPE01000040.1 GCF_014647435.1 Deinococcus radiotolerans
GACATTCTGTCCTCCAGTGTGGATCACACTGAACTTACCCTCCACCAAACTCTATCCAGTTCAGTCTTGCTCTTGCCCAGCAGCGTCCAGACGTTGATCAGGACGCTGCTGCCCGCCGTGATCCAGGCGAGGATCTCACCGGGTGTCACTGGCCCCTCCAGCGCGCTTTCAGGTCGATGGCGGTCCAGGCGCAGTGCAGCAGAAGCGGTATGGCGATCACGGTCATGACGTTCGGGCCAAGCGTGAGGTACGCGGCGGCCACGGTCGCCAGGAGGGGGAAGGCGAGCAGCATGCCGACCATGGCCCACTTCGGCGAGTGGCTGCAGAGCAGCAGCGTGCCGATCACGCCGAACAGGCCCGCCAGGATAAAGGGGCTCAGGTGGAGCCCGCCCCACCCGTCCAGAATCCACAGGCTGGGCTTCTAGACGGGCCACGCGGTGAACAGGGCGAGGACCACCAGGATCTGGCCGGTCAGGACCTGCGTCCGGTACCGGCGCGGCAAACGGTTCACCACCATGCGGGGGCTCCTTCGAGAGGGACGGTGTTCCAGACGTTCGGCGCGGCGCGGTCCTGAACCTTCGCCCCCGGGAACACCCAGTACGAGACTTTCCGGGGGTACCCGGCGCCGAGGCGGAAGTATCCGACCGGTGGGATGCGGCCGCCGCCACGCGTGAAGATCCGCGCCAGGCGCTCCTCGCCGTACGGGCAGGTGTCGGGCACGCGGATCTCCAGGCGGTACTGGCCCAGGGCGCTGCGCCCACCGATCAGGCGGGCCTGCACGGTGCAGGCGGTAGGGGGCGTGCGGGCCGCCATGGAGGCGGCCTCGGTGAGGAGCAGGACGGTGAGGGTGAGGGTGCGCAAGGGGGCCTCGAGCTCGGCGAATGACGAAGCCCGCCCCGGTGCCAGGTGGCCGGGGCGGGCAGCGGGGTGAGGGTTACCAGCTCAGGGGGATATCGGTGGCGGCCGGGGCCTGCGCACAGCAGGGGGCGATGCGGTCGGCCCAGTGATCCAGGCCGCTGCTGAGGAAGGCGAGGCCGAGCACGACCGTCTCGGCACTTTCGATGGTGGTTTGCAGGGGTAAGGGAACCTCCGAGCGTGGCGGAATAGAAACCGCCCCGGGTCTGGGGACCGGGGCGGCTGCGGGTGGTAACGGGTTATCGGGGGGTGAAGTCGTACCGGTGCCGTTGGAGCGACTGCAGGCAGATGAGCCCGGCATGGAGGGCAACGGTCAGAATGATACCCAGGACGAGCGTGGGGATGGGCGCCTGGAGCGCGATGAGCAGCAGGAGGGTGACCGCAGCGCTGATCACCAGGTGGACAAGGCGTTTGCGGAGACTAATCAGGCAGCAACGCTGCTCATACGTTGTCTGAGGCATAGTTCACATTATTTTATAAACTCTTAACAATTGCTGACATGAGCCTCCCGACCAGACCATGGGAACCGCCCCAGGGCCGGGCGGCTAGGGCGGGGTCTGGTGGACGGCGCGTGGGTCGGATTGCGAGAACTCGCCCCGCACCCGAACGCCGCGACCCTGGGGAGAGTAGCGGCGTTCACTGCTGCACCTGTGGCGCGCTGCTGGAGCGGTGATCACCTCACAGCACAGCCGCCCCGGTCTGAGGCGGCTGGTCAGTGTGTGGGGTGTTCAGACCGCGTTAGAGCGCACCGCGGTCTGGAACTCCTGATATTCCTCTGGACTGACCGGTGGTGTTTCGCGTCTGGCAGTGATGCGGATAAAGGTGTAGATGAGGCCCAGGATGAGCGCGCAGATAGTCAGAATCACGGTGACCTCCAGTCCCTAAGATTAAGGTTTGTTCATAATAGTAGCTTGTATCGTCTGACAGACGCATGACGGATGACATTTGAATGAGCTGACACAGCGGAGAGCTGACTTGCCCGCCTGGTCCAGATCCAGAGCGGCACGAGGAATGGGAATCGCCCCAGGACCGGAGAGGCTGGGACAGTGCTGTGCTGGGACGCCGAGTGGCTGGGGGTGATCACGTCCAATGCAAGACCCTGCCGGAGCGGGGTCGATAACGAGGGTGATTCTATGTGGAAGAGTTTTGAATATGATGCAGGGCGTGACTGCCCCTCCAACATGGACTTCCCGTATTCATCTCGATAAGTTAACTGGTGTTCGGTTTCTTGCGGCCATTTTAGTTGTGCTATTTCACTTCACTCCTCCAGTGCAAGAGCGTATGCCCGTTGTGCTTCAAAACCTACTCAGCAATGGTTTTGTTGGTGTTAGTTTCTTTTTCGTTCTCTCGGGGTTCATACTGACGTATAGCTATGCAACCCCATCAGGGATGCGGGGCTCGGATAGGACCTTCTGGTGGGCAAGATTTGCGCGAATATATCCGCTTTACTTGCTGGCTCTTGCTATGAAATTCCCAGTTTATTTTGTAAAAGGCGAATATTCAAGCTATTTAGATGCAGCTATAGATTTTCTTAGCTCAGTATTTTTAGTGCAAGCGTGGATTCCAACCAGTGTGGGTGGCATAAATCCTCCAGGTTGGAGCTTGTCTGCCGAGGCATTCTTCTATCTTCTGTTTCCATTTATCCTTCCCATTATTCAACGAACAAAAATAAATTTTACATCTATAATTTTCGCCCTCTGGCTTGCTTCTTTCTTACCCGTTTATTTACTACATTCGAACGGTATTATTTCAGATGAAACGGCATATTACTTGCCCCTGTTTCACTTGCCACAGTTTGTTATTGGTGTTCTGTTTGGCTGGGTCATGGTTTCATCGCCCACCGGTCACTTCGCAACAATTTCAAAAAAGATATCTTCGATCATTGCTCTCGGCATACTCATTATACTTGCTTTCACTCGGATGCCAATGTCAACCCTAAATAACGGAATATTGGCACCTTTGTTCGGCATCTTATTCATCGGCTTAGCCCAGGGGATGAGTCGCGCTTCTTGGTTGGGAAGTTCTGGCATGGTACTACTTGGCCAAGCCAGCTTCGGTATTTATATTCTCCAGATGCCAGTAGGATCATGGTTCAAATATTTGAGTGGACTTGGCTCGGGGGAATTAAACGGCTCGCAAATTCTTATTTACATTGCTGTACTCATCATTTTCTCCATCTTGGCATTCAAATTTTTCGAACAGCCATTACAGAAACTCATTATGCGTATAGTTAAATCAAGGAGCGATGCTGAAAAAAAGGGCACATTGGCTGAGCATTAAGAGGGTCTCTATCATGTGGGCGGGTTGTGACGAAGACAACCCGCCCATATTTTTAGACTCAGAGATCAACGCGCTGCGGCACCGACACCCGCGCCTCCAGGTACCCCGCCGCGCCCTGCGGATGCGCCAGCGCCCAGAGGGTGGACCTAGTTAGTGTGGATCTCCTCCACGGGTGAGCAAGGGGAAAGCCCGCCTGGGCTGGAGCCGGGGCGGGCAGAACGAGGGAGGGGGTCAGCGGCGCGTGTGGGTGGTGTCTCCGGTGCCGTGCTGCCCCTGGTAGCGCTGCGTGGCGTCCCGCTGGACCGCCCGCCAGGGCAGGGCGCCGGCCCACCACGTCAGGCCGTTCAGGTCCGTGATGGTTAGCCGCCGCACGCGCACGCCGCCCTCCACGTGATTGAAGCTCGGCCCGGCCAGCGGCAGCACCTGACCCGTGATCAGCGGTGCGGCGCGCGCCACCGGCCGCACCAGCGAACTCACGCGGACGCCAGGCGGGTGCATCAGATCTCGCTGGGCAGTTCACCGACCTGCACCAGGTCCGCCCGCAAGGCCTTCAGGTCACTCTTTGGGAACACCACGCCGCGCCACTGGTACATCGTGCTGTTCGGCGTGCGGCGTTCCCCCAGCGCCAGGCTCACGGCGTCCGTCTCATCCAGCCCCCATACTGAACTGGATAGAGTTTGGTGGAGGGTAAGTTCAGTGTGATCCACACTGGAGGACAGAATGTC
>NZ_BMPE01000041.1 GCF_014647435.1 Deinococcus radiotolerans
GGTCTACACTCACCTCATCGGCGAACGCTCGTAACGCCGCTTGAAGTCAAAACTGGAGCACTACCACGTCACCTGATGAAAGGTGGCGGTGCCCGCCACGGCAAAGTGCGTTTCGTCCACGTAGGTGGCGACCACATTGAGGCTCAACGTGTCCACCGGGCCACTCTCATTTCGAGGTGTCACGCGACCTGTCCACTGCCCATGCAGCACGTGCGGATCACTGGGTACAGCCACCGCAACTGGGCCATGCGGAGTACAGGCGGTCACCAGCACGCTACAGACGAGCCACATGGCGAGTTGTCTCATGAGGTCACTCTAGGCGTCCACACGTCACTTAAGCAGCGCAAGTCCGACAACCCTACGCACCCCCGCCGACTGAACCGCTGGAAGGATACGCGCCAGCACCCGTGCACACCGACGCACGGCCAAAGGCGATCACGGACGCCCAGCGTCCCGCCCAGGCCCGCCCCTCCACCGCGGCTCGCCTGGGCCAGCATCAGGGCAGCAGCCTCAGCCGGTGCGATCCCGGCAACCCTGACCACTTACCCCCCATGCGACAGCATGATCTCGTCCCGGCGCCGCACCGCCTCCGCATGCGACATGCCGCACTCCACCAGGTAACTCTCCACCGCCGCGCCCGCCGACGTGATCGAATCCTCCTTCGAACTGATTGAGGAGAACAACATGATGTACAACCGGAACAGGTGATCAGCCGTCGTGAGGGCCACTCGATTTGCGTCCATCCCCAACACTACGTCACGCCGTCCGCGGTTCCCCACGAACTCAGTGAAGGCGCTGCGAGGGCACAGCCGACCTAATAGTCCTGTTCCAACCGGTCACACGCCTGATCAAACATCGCACGCACCTGCTCACTACGCGGCGGGTAAACAGAGGAATCAGAACTGGCCAGCGGACTCCCCAGAATGTCCACCCACGACACCATGAATGTGTGAGGCTGATCCGGTGCCACCGTGACTTCCACCTGTCGTTCACCCACCTGAAGAGCACGCAACCTCTCACGGCGCTGCTGATCCAGATGAACCTGCCAGCGAAGTTCAAAAGCCCCAACGGCTTCCAGCGCCCACCGCTCCCTGCGAGATTTCTCGTCCATCCCACACTGTGCGCCGCCGGAGGTAAAGACACCGTGGGCCTGAAGACCAGCATTGCCACACCCAGCGAAGTCCCCCACCCGCGCCCGCTCAACCCAACACCCAAGGGACCCCTGCCCAGCGCTCCGCTCCGCTACGAATCAAGCCAGCGAAGTACCCACCCCTGAATCACACGCTCCATGCCCACCTGATCAGCATGATCAAATTCCAGCGAGCCATGCCCTTCAAAGGGAGGTTGAGCCGTAAGCACGATGGTGTCACGCAGAGGGGCTTTCGACGCAGAGATCAACGCACTCTTGCGAGGCCCGGTCTTCGTGGCAATGTCAAGGTGCGTTACGGTATGGCCATCTGCCGTAGACCACGTCTCGAGCGCCTGCGCCTCCAACCCGTGCAAGCGCAGACGCTCAGCCATGCGGTCAAACACCACACCAGCAGAATCTCGAACGATACGCATGGAATGGTCCCGCCGGACCTGTTTGTCCCTGGCAACTCGAACGGCTGCACGTTCCTCAGCCTCCTGCTCAGCTTGCCGTGCATCCATGCGCGCCTTGACCTGCAGGTCAAAATCATCCATTCCCAACCCTACCAGTGAGGCACCCCATGATGGCCCCTGGACCGCTTCATCCCACCTGCACACTCAGCGTGAACAACATGTGAACACGTTCCAGGGGTCAACTCACGGGTGGTACACGACAATGGTGAAGGCGTGCACCCTGGGAAGACACCGGGTGCACGCCAATGTGCAGTAGGGTCCCGCTATGCGACTCTTCATCCGCGGCCTCGTCCGCCCCAAAGACCTGGCCGACGCCAGTCTCGCCGCCGCGGATACCAGCGACGACGTGTTCACCTTCACGAGCGAAGGGCCCGGCCAGGACGGGTACGTCGGCACAACTCTCACTTTCATCGGGGAGCGCAACGCCGCGCTGCGATTCCGGAGCGTCTGGAAAACTGAAATGGAACGCTGCGGTTACCACGTCGAACTCCGCTGACCCTGCCCCACTCTCAGCCCCCGCCACCGCGCGGGGCTTTTCCATGCAAGGAGGTGAACTCACCATGCTCGCCCAACCCCAAGACAGATGCATCGGTGGGACAACCCCGTGACAGATGCACCAAAACGCCAGCCCGGCAAGCAGGGAACCACCAAAGCCGAACGCGCCAAGCTACCCCTGTGCGGCGCCAAGCACAACAAGCGGCCCGGCACCTGCAAACGCCCCGCCGGCTGGGGCACCGAACACCCCGGGGAGGGCCGCTGCAAGCTCCACGGGGGCGGCGCGCAGAAACCCAGCACCCGGTACCAGCTCGTCAACGCCAGCCCCACGCTGCAGCAGGCCATTCAGGACCAGCAGGCCGACCCGGACCCGCTGAACCTCCTCCCCGACCTGCTGCTCGCCCGGTCCCTCCTGCAAGAGGGCGTTCAGCGGCACAGCGAGGTGACCGCCGCGATCATTGCGTGGCACGCCAGCCACACCAGCGGGTACCAGGAAGCCGTGGCGATCTGGCGGGAGCAACTGGCCCTGTACCTCGAGGCGGTCCGGCAGGGGCACGGCGAACCCGAGATGGATCCGCCCGCGCCGCCCATCCCAGAAGCGTTCGAAGGGAAGCCGCGGCAACTGCCGGACCTGGCCAGCTTCATCACGCTGATCGATCGCGTGACCGGGTAGTGCTCCAGTTTTGACTTCAAGCGGCGTTACGAGCGTTCGCCGATGAGGTGAGTGTAGACCAGGGCGTGGCGTAGCCGAGCGCTGAATGACGGCGCTCATGGTTGTACCACCGGTGAAAGTCCGGCATGGCCGCCCGGACATCGGCCATCGAGTGCCAGTCCTGGCGGAACGCGAACTG
>NZ_BMPE01000043.1 GCF_014647435.1 Deinococcus radiotolerans
CGCCTCCCAGTCTGCTGCTCGATTTGCAATCAGACTGGCACCGGAAACAGGGGCAAGGTCAGAAGTAGGGACTAGGTTCCCAAAGTGGGAAGGCTGCTCCGCTGGGCCGAGCTGAATGATTACCCGGAGGGTCGCGCCTTTCGTGCCAGCTGGTGCAGTAACCGTGACGGCATAAAAGTCGCCGCGCAGCGCTAATACTTCCGTTGCATTGTGTGAGGAGACGCTTTGACTCGACGCGCTTGGCAGACTGAGTGTCAGAGCAGCCAGGGCCAGGAGGGAATAGGTGCGCGCCGACACCAGTCGCAGTTCCGCGCACATGATGTGTGCAACTGGCCTACCACGACCAGATGCAGCCAGGGGACTGGGCTGAGGCGCATGCCAAAGCTTCACGAGCTGTTTCCAAACTACGTACAAGCGGTGGGACGGCAAAAGGCTTTGCGAAGAAGAATCAGGGGTGCAAGCGGGGTGAACGAAAGGATGACGCAATTCTTTTATATTGTCCGATATAAACTGCTGAGACCCATTTCTATCGCGTCCAGCTGAAGTACAACTCAGAGTCGAGGGCCTAGTAACGGGTCAGATCGAGGAGGCGAGCGGCCTCCTCAGCGGACGTGGGCGCCAGATTCATGAAGGCAGGACACATCGTGAGCCTGGACGATTCGTATCCTGGCATTCAGCCAGTGGCGCCGGGTGCACCATATCTGTCCCCTCAAGTGTCCCTGCCCACTACTTACCCTCAGGGCCTCTCACTTCTGGAGGTACTGACATGATGCGCACTGCCCTGACCCCCACCCTTAGCCTCTCCGCACTGCTCGCCCTGGGCCTAACTGCCTGCACGCCCCCCCAACACGCCGAATACGGGCGGGGGCGGCGGGCAGACCCTCGCCCGTATCACCCTCACCTGCGCTGCCAGCAGCGTCCTGGTGGACGCGACCACGACCTGCACCGCGCAGGGCCTGGCGGCCGGTAGCGCGGCGCTGTCCACCCAGCCCATCTTCACGTTTGCCAGTAGCAACCTGGGCGCAGCCCGTGCGGGTGCAACCGGGATCGTCACGGGCGTCGCGGCTGGCACTGCGGCCATTACGGCGAGCGCCGCCGGCATCACGTCGAACGCCGTGACCCTGAGCGTCAGCCGCGCGCCTACCCCAGCGCCCACCGGGACAACCATCATCTACAAGGGCTCACAGGCAGCGTTGAACACGGCCGCCTTCCACGGCGCGATCCGCGCGGACGGCACGGTCGCCTACAGCGTCCTGCGGGTGAGGGTCACCTCGGGAGCCAGCACCGAGTTGTACACCTACCGGGGCACCTCGAAGAAGGTGCTGACCCTCCCGTCCACTTCCACGCTGAACATAATGGCGCCCATGTGCATCGATAAGGCCGGGAATCTGGTGGTGCCGGTCGGTGAGCAGAGCACCTACGTGGACGTCACGAGCGGCGCGGTGACCGCCATTCCCTTCCCCACGGTGGACGGGGCTGGGGTCGTGCAGGTGGTGTGCCCGTCTGATAGGCGCGTCATCGGTTCAGAAACGGACTTCACGGGCCGGGACGACTACGAGTATGCGTTCGCGTGGACGCCGGGACAGAGCGGCGTGACAGCTTACGAGAAGGTGTTCAACGGGTGCGTCGGCTGCAACGTCAAGGACGCCAACGCCGCCGGAGACGTGCTATTTGCCAACGCGATCATCCGGGGCGGCGTGACCACGTTCTTCCCGAAGACGCCGGTCGATGCCCTGAACTTCCGGGGCGCGGCCCTGGACGAGGCGGGGACCGTGTGGGGCCTGAGTTTCACCACGACCGCCGAGCCGATCTACCTGGCCCAGTGGACGCCCGGGGGCGTGAAGCAGGTCACGGCACTCCCAACGGGCGCGGACTGGGTCGTAACCGACGCCAACAACGCCGGCGAAGTTCTTCTGCTGAGGCGGATCGTTGATTCAAAACTGGAAGGCGGCGTCGAACTCTCGTCCTTCGTGTTCCGTGATGGGACGCTGCGGCCCGTCACGGCCCCGGCCGGTTACCAGGCAGCGCTGAATGCCGTGGGCCTGGATGACCAGGGGCAGGTGCTCGTCCGCCTGCGCGGTCAGCACTCCAGTTATGACGACGCGTGGGCCCTGATCAGGTCTTAAGCGGGCGGACCGGGAGGCAGGGGAGCGCGACTCAGCGTTCCCCTGCCTCCCGCCCCGTGAGCTCCACGAGGGCCTGGACGCGGGGGTCCGGCGTGCCGAGGTCCTGCTGGTGCTGCGCGCCGAGCTGGGCGGCCAGGCGGCGGACGTCGGGATCGCTGGCCAGGGGCTCCAGGAGGGGCAGGAGGTCCAGCGCGTCCGGATCGAACGGATCGTCCCGCAGCAGGCGGTCTAGGAGGACGGTGGCCTGCGCGAGGGGCGGCTCCTGCGCGAGGGTCAGGGCCGCGGCGCGCCAGCGGGCGTGCAGGGCGCTGCGGAGCGTATCCACTTCCGGCAGGTCGGTGCCGGGCAGGAACGGGCCTTCGTACCCTGACTACCCTTCAAAACGGGACATGAGTGTGCTCAAGTTGCGCCAGGATGCGCCGGACGGATG
>NZ_BMPE01000044.1 GCF_014647435.1 Deinococcus radiotolerans
CTTCACCCGGGAGTGCTTGGCGATTCTGGTCGACCAGGCGCTGAAGGGAGCAGACGTCGTCGCGATCATGCGCCAGGTCAGCGAGATCAGAGGCAGTCCGAGCAGAATTCAAGTGGACAACGGCAGCGAGTTCATCAGTAAGGTGCTCGACCTCTGGGCCTACCAGTGCCATGTGACGCTGGATTTTTCCCGTCCAGGAAAGCCCACAGACAACCCCTTCATCGAGTCATTCCACGGTCGTTTCCGGGACGAGTGCCTGAATACCCATTGGTTCTTGAGCCTGGATGATGCCCGCCGAAAAGTCGAGCACTGGAGACGGGAGTACAATGCGTTCAGGCCGCATTCCGCGCTGAAAAACCTCGCGCCCAGGGCGTTCGCAGCGCAGTTTGCCTCGGTTCACGTCCAGCCGGAGATTCCGATTTGACCTGGATCCGTTTTTGGGGGCAGCTCAAAGTACGCTGGGCTCATTCGGGCTGGACCGATCAAAGGGTGAACGTCAGGTCATGGCCGTAGAGGCCCTGTTCGACGTGCTGGGTTGATGCAGATGACCGGTTGGTGTTCCTCCGCGTTTGCTGCCCCCACATCGCTTGGTGGTTGCCTCTGGCTCAAGTATGAGTTTTAGGCCAGCGCAATGACTGTCACTTGAGATCTGAAGTCTTCGCTGGGCCGGTCGATCATGGTGGTGAGGAGTTCTATGTCTTTGTACAGTTGGGCTACATCAAGCTCTTCGTCGTCTGCGGGGCCATCTGGTGTCTGTGCGATGTACATATATTTCATCATGCGGTGAGTTTCGCTTGGGTGGATTGTTTTCACTTCGAGCGTTCCAAGGGCCGGAACGCCTAGCTCCTCCATGGGACGGCCGGTATCCGTGCTGGTGAGAGGGATAAGATTGTACTTCGTGGCCAGATTGTCGGCTATTTCGTAGAGTTTGCCTCGCAGCTTCTCGCGGTCGCTAGCGATAAGATACTCAGCGGCGTCGATTGAATCATCAATGAGGATAAGCGTTCGGTTGAGAAGGCCCTTTAGTTGTTGAACTGTGGCGGACTCTGTTGTCGTTAGGAGTGCCTTCCGGAGTTTCGCAACACTTTCGCGATAGACGGGCAGTTCAGTGAGAGAGGGATGTTCTGAAATATAGTTAAATTCAATAATTATCCAAGCAGACCCTCTATATATTTTATCATCGTAATATAACTCTTCGGAGGAAGCGTCATATTTAAATTTGTTTTTATCAAGCTTGTTTCGGACGACCCCATGATCATCAATGTCTGGGGCAACCCAGATCAACATTTTTGGCCGTTTGCCAATATTATCCATTTGGACCTGGTACCTGCCCATCAGCTGAATTTCCTTTTGCCCCAACGTCAAAATGCTGCTCAAGGTGTCCATCGAGGCACTCAATATCTTGAGAAAGGGCAGGCTCGCTTGAGCAGTTGGAATTCCAGCGGTGACCTCTGTGATGAGACCCAGCGTCTCTTTGACCAAGTTCTGCGTCGGTAGGAATTGCAGAGCAATCTGTAATGTGATTTCTGTGCTGCTGTAAGGAGCTAAAATGAGACCGCCGACAGGACCGGCCACATAGTTCCTAGGTGCAACGGCAGTCGCATTGGCTGGAGTGGACAGAATGGTCCGCTCCAAGTTCTGACCGGTCGCTTCGCTTCGCATCTTTATGGTGCCCGTAATGATTGGGATGCCGTAATCAAGGCCCATCCGGTACGTGGACATGAAGTACCTGGGACTGGAAATGGAAACGTATCCCCCGGGTTCGTTATCGTCTTCGTTGACTGAAATGGCTTCGGCCCAGTCCTGAAGGCGCGCACCTCGGGCCCCTTCCAGAAGCTTGCCAAACCACGTTGCGAATGTCTCGTACCATTCCGCCATACATCCCCCCAGAGGTCTACGAGCGAATTGTCGGTCTACGGTAGAGTGTACGATTCTTCACACGACAATGCATTCAAAAATGACCAGGTGATCCGTCCACCTGTGCCAGTGCTCATGGGCCCCACCACACTGGACACTGCCGGCAAACCTGAGCGTGCCCGCACATCATGAGTTCCCATTCGGTGCTCGCAGCGCCACTTCCAAGTCGTCCGACGCGGCTGCGCTCCACTACGTTGGTGACACTACCGCTCGGTCACTATCCATAGGCCTGCCGGGAGTGGTAGTGCCGGCGGCGCGCTGCACGACAGGCACGCCGCCGGCCACCTATTGTTCTGTACAGGACATCTTGCCTTCAAGCCGCGCCTGGCGCGTGAAATGGTGTGCTCAGCAGCCT
>NZ_BMPE01000045.1 GCF_014647435.1 Deinococcus radiotolerans
CTCCAGTGTGCTCGTCCCTCTCTTCGAAAGGGTCAGATTCTGGAAGTCATCTCTGGAGCACTACCGTTGGACTGCATCTGGCTCAGCCAACACCGCAAGGGCTGGGGCATCAGGCTGTGGGAAGAGTGAACGTGGGGCAGGGCGGCATAATCTGGTTGATCGTGAAGCAGTGCGGCTTCAGCAATTGGATGTCGCCATCAAACTGGTTTTCTAGATTTTGAGGGTCCTTAGACAGCAGGCTGGCAGAATTGTCACCAGGCCGTCCTTAATGTGCCACTCCTTAGAACTTGGCTAAGACTCACAAACTTGTCACTTACACCGCAAAAGCTCTTCTCCACGCCTATCTCAACCAACGACGTAGGGAAAAGCCTACGCCTAGAGCGCGAATTTTCATTCTGCCGTCAACATGAATCATGGATGGCATAACCCACCCCCTAAGTAAGTAAGGGGTGAGGGAACCAACCCTAGTCTTGTCTCACTTCGCACAGAGAACCGTCTGGCGAAGAGAAGCGCTGATCCCCGTGCTGTAAGGCCGGGCACCTCGTACGGGAGGAGCTAGTGGTGCGACCGACTTTTCGTCCGCTCCTCACTCGCAGGTTCACCTGCAAGGAGCTTTTCCCTGGCCTTCGGGCTACCCAGGAGTCTCTCATGCGTAACATCACCAAACTCGCCGTTGCTGCCGCTCTCGCCTTCTCCGGTATGGCCTTCGCTGTCGACAGCACCTCCACCACCGAGAATTCAGCAACTATGACGGTTCAGGCTGATGGAACGACCCTCGACACCGTGAAATTCAGCGTGGGCAGTGGCTCGATCACAATCCCTGCCGACAACATGCGCTCTGGTGCAGAGTTCGACATTAAGATTCCAGTCACCAACAACACCAACCGCGCCATCACTGTCACGTCGGATCTTACCGTCGACACCCTGCTTGACACCGCTCTCTTCACGATCACGAGTACTAACGCCGACACTGGTATTGCCCTCACTGCGGACGACGGCCAAGACTACATCGTCTACCACGTCACGTTCGCCAACCTCGACACCGACGCCAAACGTGTAGCCTTTTCCAAGCAGACGTTGACCCTGTCGTTCGAGCTGACGGGTACTGCTGATGCCCCCGCAAACGTAGCACCCGTGGTGAGCTTCTAAACTTATTCAATACAAGGCAAGGAGCTCAAGTCTCCTTGCCTTTGGTTAATCTCATGAGAAATCTTCTCTATCTGGTTCTTTTGACTGGTTCTTGCGCCTACGCACAAGTTCAGAACCTCACGGTGCCAGTAGTGCTGGCGCCAGCTCCAGCTCCAGCTAAGCTTGCAGTGGCAGAAAAAGTTCGCGTTCAACCCGAAAGGCTTGAAAGTCGCATGTCTCCTGGCTTCACAACAGGCGTACTCGTTTTCTCACTTTTCAGTGAAGTCAACACTGAGGTGAAACTCAGCTCAAGCGATCCGAGACTCGTTTTCCGCGTTGCAGATAACAAAATCAGGCTCCCCGCTTACGCTAATCAGAGCATCAACGCAGTAGCGTTGGAAGCCCACAGTGGAACGATCACGGTTACCAATACCGAAGGGAAAGTTCTCGCCACGGTGCCCTACACCGTTGCCCCTGCGAAGCAGTTCTCTCAAGGGGCCTCCCTCAACTACAACCCGTTCGGCAACACGGCCAGCCTGAACTACTCCATCAGCGGCGTCAGCACCTCCCCCCTCGATCCCACCTGGTCCCTCAGTGTCGGCATGGGGCTCGACCTGGCCACCCCCTCCGTCAGCAGCGGCACGATCAACCTCAGCGTCCGCTGGTAGCGTCCTCTCCTCAAGTTGAGTCAGGCCCACACATCCACATCCCCCGCAACCCTTAGGATCAGGAGAGTCGTAGACCGTACCAGTGACGTTGGCCAGCAGCGGCTTCTACCTCATTCATCCTGTAGGTGCCTGCATGCCAAACTTCCAGCCCGACATCGATCTGCTGGACCTCGCCGAACGATTACACGAAGCCGCCGGCTATTTTGTCGGCGGCTTCGTCTGTATTGAGCGGCGCCACCGACCATGGCGCATCATGCTTCTGACCGGAGTGGACAGCGCCACTCTCACGACGAAGGGCGGTTTCACGTACGATAGGGACACCGGCATGCCCCTCTTCGACGCGCATGACACCGTCCTGCATCCCCTCACGCAGGAGCGCTTAGAGCCTGAGGACAGAACGGAAGCACGATGATGCGTCGTGGCAGACTTGACCTATGCCCCGT
>NZ_BMPE01000046.1 GCF_014647435.1 Deinococcus radiotolerans
GCAGAAATACCGTACAGGAGCCGACTTTCTGCTGCCTACTGCGCGTTTTGATGGGTAGTCAGGCGGCGACGACTTCTGGGAATGCCTGCAGCTGCTCAGGACGCCATTTCCAACATCCAATACATCAATTTCCCAAATTTTCAGGTGCTGAGCGAGGTTGCATTAACGGCGTTAAGCAAAATAAGCCAAATATTCAAAACATTTGGCTTATTTTGCTAATTTTAACGGAGGCTAAATATATTTACTAGTCGATTAAGATAGCTAATTGCATTAACAGAAAGATTATAGATTTCTATATCAATAGATTCAGTATTTTTCAAGATATCAAATGATTTTAAAAGATGATCAAGTTCTACAGCAGTAAAATGATCAATTACACGCAATGTAGGTAAAACTTTAATATATCTAATTAGATTAGACTTGTCATCTAAAGACATATCCGACCTTTCAATCAAATCTATTAATAATATAAAATGGTTTCTGTTTTTTTTCGATAAATATTTAAGATATTCGTCTTTATCGACAATATAAATTTGCCAAGCATGGATACCAACCATGATACTCGGGATTCCTTCTAAATCTTTTCTACTAAAATTAATGATATATGTCTCAAAACTATTATATACATATTTTTTCTGATCTTCTGAGAGGAGATAGAAAGCAATACCGCCCATACCTACAAAACTATAGAACGTGTCCTCATCTAAAACCGGCTCCATAATATCAATGAGACAATTTACATAAACTGAATCAAAGAAGATATCTTCATCAGTCAATTCACTAGTTTTTATAACTTTAGACATATTATCACTCTCAGTACCCGACAGTTTACCAAGGGGCTTGAAAAAGTTCGGCTGACACGCAAGAACAGAACGCGTCTCCCGATGTCCTGGTCAAGCTGGCCCACTGCTTCACCGCGCACTTCCCAGAGTTTCGCAAAAACCCTCTGCACCTGACCCTTCGCCATTTCCCACGAAGTGTCAGGTGCTGAGGGGTTATTGACAACGGCATGGCGAGGTATGGTTTTGTAGTGGCGCCGATCACTTTGGATTCAGACGCAATAGCGGCTTTCGAGCTCACTACCGATGTCCAGTTGTTTTATGGGATCATTGGCATTGGAGAGTACATCAATCGGCTTGATTTCCTGGACGAATTAATAGAAGGTATGCCTGAAGATGGCTCAGGCGAAGAGGTCGTGAGAGTGGAATCGCTCCGTGAAGGGGAATTCGCCCCCCGTTCTGGCGGTAGCACTCCGATTCCAAGATTAGAGCTGACAGTTCGGACTCCAGGGATGTCCATCAAAAAATGGAAATTTCACAAGGGGGACGATGATCCGAACCCCTCGATCCCTCATGGCCATAGTGACAGCGACGACAGGATAAAGCTAGACGCGTATCAGGGTTATGTTTACAAAAAAAGTGAACAGCTAGGCAGGGTGAGCAGAAACTCCATCGTGGTGCTGTGGAATGATAAGGAGTTCCGCAAATTCGCACGGGAAGCCATAAACGCATACATAGATCGCAACGGGGACTTTCATTTTAAAGACTATCGGCGAGCATTACCGAAACGACAGAAGCGCTGAAGTTCTTGTGGGATGATCACGGGACCGGCGACCTGAACGAACGATGCGTGGGACACAGGTTGAGGCCAGTGGGAATACACGCTCCCTGCCGGGGGACGTGCCGGGTCGGGCACATGCGGCAGCGCGGCCCGGGCGGGCGTGGCATGCTGCCTCCCACATGTCCTTTCACGACGACGCAAACCGCGAGCTGATCGAGCTACTGCGTGAAGGCCTGCAGCTGACTACCCTTCAAAACAGGGCATGAGTGTGCTCAAGGTGCGCCAGGATGCGCCGGACGGATGC
>NZ_BMPE01000047.1 GCF_014647435.1 Deinococcus radiotolerans
AGGCGGGCTGAGGTACGCTGAGATTTGCAAATCGGCTGGAACCGCAATTGGGGCACCCTCACTTCCTACACGACGTCCGTAGGCCCTTGAGAGTGATGGTAAGCCAAGCCAAAAATCCCGCTTGACTGCGGTGAGAGGGATGCCCCACTGGGCTTACCCGGCGTTCCCTATGCAGGCATGATCAGCAACAGGTGATTCTTGAGGCCGGTAGCGCTTTAGAGATGAATCTGTCCAAACAGTGCATGCGCCTAGGCAACAGAGCGAATTCGACCGGTGGTGGCAGCGGCGGCGTTAAGACGACGCCCGCGAAGCTAAAAGGTTGGACGCCGGTGCATAGCTTGTATTTCATGAAACACTCGGACTCGGCGTTTGACGCCGCCCGGAAAGATCCGTCGGGTCAGATTGTGTGATGGGTCTACTTTAAGCGGCGGAGCCGTCCATTCCGCCGTTCTATAGGCCCTAACCCCAGTATTCAGTTGCCTACTGGAGCTAAAGGGCTCCCATGTGCCGGAAATAACGGTTAGCGCAGAAATTACACGCGACCCGGTTGCCGACATTTAGCTGGTGGTACTGCGCCTAGCCAGCAATGGCCCTGGAATGGAAAGGCCTTCTCCTTGTTTGCCTGCGTTTCATCTATCCCCTGCGGATGCATCTTTCTTTGATCAGGCACCAGCTGACGAAGGCTTTCGCTCTTGCCTCTGCATCGTGAATCTTTAGCCACGTTAAATCCACCATGCTCAAGAAGCGCAGGAGAATGCGAGAGGCAAGTATACGGGTCACGTTTTTTATACGATCCTATATAATTGTATAAAGATGCCAGGTGACACCCTCCACCCCGCCGACGAACGCGCCCTCAAACTCAGCCAAGCCTTCCGCGAGTACGACCTCGACACCATCGCCGCCACCCTTGGGATTGAAGCGCTCAGCCGCCCCCTCGCTCAGGTCCACAGCAACCTCAGACAGGTCTTCACCCACGCCCAGACCGACGATATCGACCTGCTCCAGCCCCCAGCACACTTCCACACCTGGCTCGCTGGCCCGCTCTCCACCCCCAACCGCGGCCCTGGCCCCCTCAAAATCAACACCCTCACCGCCCGCGTCGTCACGTTGCGCGTCTTCTACGACGCCCTGATCACCGAAGGCGTGCTGACCACCAACCCCATGACTGGCTACCCCAACCCTGGCAGCGAACACGCCAGCGACCCCATCCCAGACCGTGAGGACATCGAACAGCTCCTGAGAACTGCGAAAGCCAGTCGCCCCGATCTCTTCGCCGCCCTCACGCTCATCGACGAGCACGCCTTCCAGGTCAGGGAACTGCTTGGACTCAAATGGTCCCGGTACGAGCCCAGCACTGGGGAACTTCTCCGCGCAAGGATCGTCACCACCCTCTCGAAACCGGCCCAGCTCGCTCTGGAACCCCTCCTCAAAGCAGCCGGCGGTCCCCTCTACGCCACCGAGCAGGCCCTCCCCATCTTCGCGATGACTCCCGAAGATCTCCGCACACAGCTCTGGAAAGCCTGCAAGGTCGCTGATATCCCCCACATTCCCCTTAGAGCCTGAGGACAGAACACGTCGGACTATGTTCCGATCATGGTCGAGCAGCTCGTACCCGA
>NZ_BMPE01000049.1 GCF_014647435.1 Deinococcus radiotolerans
CGGGGCATAGGTCAAGTCTGCCACGACGCATCATCGTGCTTCCGTTCTGTCCTCAGGCTCTTAGTGCCCTGCGCCGCGCCAGCCTCCGTGACCACCCCGCCCGCATGGCCGCCAGCGGCTTCACCAACGACCAGGCGTATAGGCGCGCCCTCAGGTTCGCCGGCAAAGTCGTTGCCAAGCACCGAAAGGACGAACCGTAAAAGCAGCACTCGGCAGGCCAGACCAGCCCAGTCCATGTCTCACCTGAACGCCGCTCGTGGCCCCGCGTAGAGCGTATCCGCGGAGCCCCTCGCCGGACAGCTCGCTGAGGACACCACCTGGCGAACATGCCGGGCCGCAGCGTGATCACTCTCACCGGCGACGTGGTCACGCTGCACCACTGGGCGGGTGTCGGGAGCCCGGCCCATGCCGGCGTGATCTTCAGCCCGTCGGGTCGCGCGGCGGTGGACCTGTCATTCTCGCAGTGATCGCTCTACCAGCCGCTGACCCGCACGGCGGGAAGGTCTTTTTGCTGTGCGGCGCCCAGGGGCAAGGTCGATCAGCCTATCCACCGGGCAGGTCATGAGCGCGGTCAACGGGTCGCCTGCATGGTTCCTGAGCCCGCGACGTAGTGCGTCAGGCGATCAACGTCTTGGCGTGCTGCAGGAAGGTGACCGTCAAAAGGGGGAGAGGTGCCGCGTGGTCCACACGCTCCGCACGAACTCAGCTGGTCCGGGTCTGGAAGCTGGGTGCTGGCGTGATTGCCGCTGGTGCAGGCGAGCTGGCCTGCGTCTCGCTGGAGTGGGGGCGGATTCGCGTTGACGCTCCTTCGCTTGCACTCGGTTGAAGCGGTGGTGGGGGATTGACAGGGGTCTGGCCGGACCGCCCACTGGCACCGTCACAGTGTAATCGTTTGCACCATTGATTTTCTTGTCTGGAAAATCACCTCCTTTTCTCGTGCGCAGAGCCACGCGGCAGTAAATGTAATCGATTACATCTGTGTGATGTCCTGTTTCCTGCCTGTCCCCGCACCGATCACCCAAGCTGCCCCCCTTCACCCATCCGCACGCGGAACGGGTCGTCCCTGCTCACGGCCCCGGTCCTGTCCCCGCTCACTCCGCCCAGGTCACAGGACCGGCGGCCCCTGGAGGAACCACCATGAGTCAAGAGATCGCCCGCGCCGCCCTGACCGCTCTCGTCATCAAATTCGGCGTGGTGGACGCTGCCAGCGGCGCTCCGACCGTCAAAAGCAGCGTCCAGCCGATCATTGGTCTGATTACCAAGACCGACACCAACCCCTTCTTCGTGAAGATGAAAGAAGGTGCGCAGAAGGAAGCCACCCG
>NZ_BMPE01000050.1 GCF_014647435.1 Deinococcus radiotolerans
ACCGATCATACGTTCAGGAATGTTGCGTCCAGCACAGCCTCAACCTGAAGATGTCCGGTACAGAGCACCTATTGAGAACGGCGCGGGTATGAATGATGTGGATACTCCTGCCTCTCTTCCAGCTCATCACGCCGGACCTAGGCTGTGCGTTGCTCAGTAGCTAACAACGGCAGAAAAGCTCTGAGCGGGGAGTCAGGCTGCCCGGCCGTTACTTAAAGTGCGTCTGAAAAACGTGCTGGCGCAGGTTTTCCCAGAGCAATTATGCATGCACGGTAGAGGTTGGAGGCTGAACGCTCATGACCCGACCTGCGTACCCAAACGATCTGACCGACGCCGAGTGGAACGTGCTTTTCCCCCTTCTGCCTCAAGCGTCATCCGTTGGACGTCCACGGAAGTGGTCGTTGCGAGAGATCCTGGATGGGATTTTTTACGTCCTGCGCGGCGGGATTGCCTGGCGGGCGATGCCGCACGACCTCCCCCCCTGGCAGACGATCTATCACTATCACCGATTGTGGCGCCTGCATGGCGTCTGGGAAGCACTCCACACGGTTCTTCGGGAGATGGTCCGTCAGCGTGAGGGTCGCGCAGCGACCCCCAGCGCCGCGATCATCGACAGCCAGTCAGTGAGAACCACAGAAGCCGGCGGACCCCGCGGCTATGACGGCGGCAAGAAAGTCAGTGGCCGCAAGCGTCATCTCCTCGTCGATACCCTGGGTCTTGTCATGGCGATCAAGGTGCACGAGGCCGATATCCAGGACCGCACCGGTGCGGTCCTCCTGCTACGCGACCTGCCCAATGTTTTCCCACGGATGGGGCACGTGTGGGCAGATGCGGGGTACACCGGCAAGCTCGCTGCTGACATCAAGCTGCATCTGGGCTGGACCATGGAAGTCGTCAAACATCCCTGGTCCGGGTGGCAAGGCACCTGGGCGCCAAAGGATGCACCTCCACGACCCGTGGAGGTGCCGAAAGGATTCGTGGTGCTGAAGCGTCGCTGGGTGGTCGAGCGGACGTTCGCGTGGCTCGGGAAATCACGGAGGATGGCCAAAGACTACGAGGCGCTGGTGGAAACCGCAGAGAACTTGGTCTATGAAGTCATGATTCGGCTGATGGTGCGTCGCCTGGCAAAAGGCTCACCCTGACGGTTTTCAGACGCACTTTATCTGTACTTCGGGGAATATTCATCAGCGTCGTCCTGGCCAGCATCTGCGATGCTGGCCTTCTTGTT
>NZ_BMPE01000051.1 GCF_014647435.1 Deinococcus radiotolerans
CCGTACCCAAGCAGCAATTCACCGCTGAGTTCAAACAAGAAGCCGTCCGGCTGGTTCGCACGACCGGAAAGAGTTGCGCCCAGATTGCCCGTGACCTCGGTGTTCCCCCTCACTACGTCGTCCGGTGGAAGCAGCAGGACACCCAGACGGCCGCCGGCCGCCCAGCCTTCACCGGGCGGGGAATCCCCGCCCTTTCACCACAGGAGGCTCGACTCAAGGAACTGGAGCGGGAACTGGAAATTGCACGACAGGAACGGGATATCCTGAAAAAAGCGCTGGCCTTCTTCGCCAAGCAACCCTGATCTTCAGGTTCATCGAGCGGCACCAGGACGAGTTTCCAGTCGAGCTGATGTGCCGGATTCTGGACGTGAGCATCAGCGGGTACTACGCTGCGCGGGGAAGGCCGGAGAGCAAGAGGATCACAAAAGACCGCGTGCTGATCGAGAAAATCAGGACCAGCTTCGAGGAGAGCCGGGGAACATACGGGGCGCTGCGCATCCAAGCCGACCTGAAGGCACAGGGAGAGCAGGTCAGTCGTCAGCGGATTCGGCGACTCATGCGACAAGCACAGCTTGTCGCGCGTGGGAAACGGAAGGCCCGCACGACGACGAAAGCGAAATCTTCGCGCCCAGTCGCAGAAAACATTCTTGATCGGGTGTTCACTGCGGACGGCCCGAACCAGAAGTGGGTCACGGACATCACGTATGTCCCCACCCGTGAAGGCTGGTTGTACCTGGCGACGGTCATGGACCTGTACTCGAGGAAAATTGTCGGCTGGGCGCTGAATGAGCGACTTCAGACGCCGCTGGTCACAGCGGCGTTGGAGATGGCCGTAGCGCGTCGGCACCCACCAAGCGGACTCCTGCATCACTCGGATCGAGGGAGCCAGTATACGAGCGATGTGTACCAGCAGGCGCTGGACAGATTGCAGGCCGTTCAGAGTATGAGCGAGGCAGGAGAATGCTGGGATAACGCTGTCCAGGAAAGCTTTTTTGCGACATTGAAGACGGAGATGGGGCTTGGTGAAGCGCAGTGGGGTCGTGCCCAGACACGAACAGAGGTGTTCGAGTGGATTGAAGTGTTCTATCACCGTCGCCGTCGTCACTCGTCGTTGGGGTATCAGTCAC
>NZ_BMPE01000052.1 GCF_014647435.1 Deinococcus radiotolerans
CCAGGCGGGCAAATTCGTTCGGGGTCCGGCCACCAAGTGAGGTGTGGGGCCGGACGTCGTTGTAGTCCTGACGCCAGGCTGTGAGGATCAGGCGAGCCTGATCCAGGCTCTGGAACCAGTGGAGATTGAGGCACTCGTCCCGGACCCGACCATTGAAACTCTCGATGTAGGCGTTCTCCACGGGTTTTCCAGGCCGGATGAAGGTATGCGTGATGCCGCGGTCGTGGGTCCAGAGATCCAGGGCCTTGCCCGCGAACTCCGGGCCGTTGTCGGTGGTGATCGCCTGCGGTGCGCCCCTGAACCGCACCACGGCCTCGAGGACACGGACGACATCATGGCCCGTGATGGAGGTGCCGACGTGCATGACCAGGCACTCTCGGGTGAAGTCATCCACGACGTTCAGGACGCGGAACCGCTGACCGGAAGCCAGCTGATCGGCCATGAAGTCCAGGCTCCAGCGTTGATTCGGAGCAGAAACCTGCGGTTTCTGCTGACGCGCTCCCACGCTGAGTTTCTTCCGTTCTTTCTTCCGAACGGCGAGCCCTTCAGCCCGGTAGATCCGGTAGACGCGCTTGTGGTTCACGGTCTCACCTTCCCGGCCCAGCATCAGGTGAATCCGTCGGTATCCGAAGCGCGGTCGTTCCTGTACCAGCGTGCGGAGACGCTCGACCAGGCGCTGGTCCTTGTCCCTTTTGGGGCTGTTCCGTCTTTGCGTGGTTCGGGAGAAGCCCAGCACCCGGCAGGCTCGTCGTTCACTGACCGTGAACGAATCCCGCAGCAGGGTCACCATCTGCTTTTTGAGGGGCGTCTGCGCCTGGGACGACGTCCCAGGCGTCACCACTTTCGTCCCACCACCTCTTTCAGCATCGCGTTGTCGAGCGACAGGTCAGCCACCAGCTTCTTGAGCCGCTGGTTTTCGGCTTCCAGTTGGCGAAATTTTCGAGTCTCGTCTTTGGTCATGCCGCCGTACTTGGCCTTCCAGCGGTAGATGGTCGTCATCGCGACTCCATGGAGTCGCGTCAGATCGCTGATCGGAGTCCCCGCCTCAAGCTGGCCGAGGATGTCCAGGATCTGCTGTTCCGTGTACCGTTTGCGTTTC
>NZ_BMPE01000054.1 GCF_014647435.1 Deinococcus radiotolerans
TCAACCATGATCAACACTCTCGGTGGACTCGTCACTTCCCGACTTGGTTCTCCCCATTCCAAACATGCTTCCGCCATCAGGCCCAGCAGCGCTGGGCCCGTGTCTACGTGCAGGGTCTGTGTAGTTCTGCTCCCCGGAAAAGCCTGCAACCGCTGGCCGACCAAGTGGCTCCCGGAAAGCAGGATCACCTGCAGCACTTCATCACTGATAGCCCCTGGAAGACCGTGGGACTGGAGCGAATTGTTGCCGACCGGGCACAGCACCTTCTGGGTGGCCGGGATGCCGTCCTGATCATTGACGACACCTGCCTGACCAAATTCGGCTCGCACTCCGTTGGCGTAGGTCGGCAGTATTCAGGGCAGGCAGGAAAGATCACCAACTGCCAGTGTCTGGTATCGGTCACGCTCGCGCGCGATGAGATTCCCATTCCCCTACGCTTGCGATTGTTTCTACCTTCGGAATGGTCAACACACCCAGAGCGGTGCGTGCAGGCGGGTGTTCCTGCGGAACACCCGCTGGGATCGACCAAATGGGAACTTGCTCTGCGGGAGATCGACGATCTGGTGGGCAGTGTGCAGTTCGGGATGGTCCTTGCTGACGCAGGATATGGAGTGAACGCAAAATTTCGACGCGCCCTGACCGACCGAGGACTGCGGTGGTCCGTGGGAACGATCCGCACCCAGCGGGTTTACCCTGCGCACGTGCATCTGATCCCCATTCCGAAGCACGTCCGGGGGCGGCCACAGAAATATCCGACCCCATCCGAGGAGGCGGAAACGATCGAGACCGTGCTGAGCCGCGAACAGTGGCGCCGCGTCATATGGCGCCAAGGCACGAAAGGGCCACTGATGGGGACATTCGCGGCCAAGTATGTCCGGTTGGCTGACGGAAACGAGAACGCCCGCGGACAGCACCTTCCGGGAGAAGGTGCCTGGGTGATCGGGGAGCAGCGTGCCCGCGGGGAACGAAAGTATT
>NZ_BMPE01000055.1 GCF_014647435.1 Deinococcus radiotolerans
GGTCTACACTCACCTCATCGGCGAACGCTCGTAACGCCGCTTGAAGTCAAAACTGGAGCACTACCCTCCGCGACTTCCCCAACCAAGCCCACCACCCAGCGACCATTCAGCACCACGAATCCTTTCGGCACCTCCACGACGTGTGGAGGTGCGTCCTTTGGCGCCCAAGTGCCCTGCCATCCGGACCAGGGATGTTTGATGATCTCCAGCGTCCATCCCAAATACGGCCCCCGGTCTGTAGCGAGCTGTCCGGTGTACCCCGCATCCGCCCACAGGTGCCCCATGCGTGGGAAAACATTAGGCAGGTCGCGCCGCAGGAGGACCGCACTGGTGCGGTCCTGGATGTCTGCTTCGTGCACCTTGATCGCCATGCCGAGTCCCAGGGTGTCGACGAGCAGGTGACGCTTCCGGCCACTGACCTTCTTGCCACCGTCATAGCCGCGAGGTCCACCGGCTTCGGTCGTTTTCACCGATTGGCTGTCGATGATCGCGGCACTGGGGGTCGCTGCGCGACCCTCACGCTGACGGACCAACTGCCGAAGGACCGTGTGGAGTGGCTCCCAAACGCCATGACGTCGCAACAGACGGTGATCGTGAGAGTCGTCTGCCAGGGGGGGCAGTCGTGCGGCATCTCTCGCCAAGTAATCCCGCTTCTCAGCACGTAAAAGATCCCGTCCAGGATCTCTCGCAGCGACCACTTCCGTGGACGGCCAAGGGGTGACGCTTGAGGAAGAGGGAAATGTACGTTCCACTCGGCGTCGGTTCGATCGTTTGGGTACGCAGATCGGGTCATAAGCGCCCCACCTCCGCCGCCTACCGTGCACGGGCAATGGCTCTGGGAAAACCTGCGCCAGCCCGTTTTTCAGACGCACTTTAGCAGGACTTTGTTGAGGGTGCCCCAATTGCGGTTCCAGCCGATTTGCAAATCTCAGCGTACCTCAGCCCGCCTGTT
>NZ_BMPE01000057.1 GCF_014647435.1 Deinococcus radiotolerans
TGATCAGTGCGGGTAACTCGGGGAGATTCCACCGCAGGGCATGGCACAGCCGCTCCGCGCCGTACCGCACGAGGCTCGTGGCCGCCCGGCCATGAGCCTTCACCTTGACCGGAACCTGCGCCTGGAGCCACACGCCCACCCGGAGACAGCTGATCCAGGCCAGGACGACCAGCCCGAACAGACGTTCCAGCCGGTCCGGGCGGGTGATGCCGGTCCGCTCCAAATCGAACCCGCGGACCTTGAGGCTCGCGAACGTGCACTCCACCGACCAGCGAGCCTGGTACAGCACGCAAGTGTCCCACACGCTGAAATCCGTGGCAATGGCCACCAGGTCCCCCGCGGGGGACCTGGTGGCCACGACCTGCATCACCTCACCGTAGACGTACGCCTTTTCAGCCATGCACCGGACTTCCCCAACCTTCAGATCACCGAACCACGCGTCCACGCGCAGCTCGTCGACCACAGCGTTCTTTCGGATGCGGATGGCCCGTTTGATGCCCTTGCGCCTCAGGAAGCGGAACCACTCCCCACCGATGAACTCCCGGTCAGCGACCAGGCCCTTCCAGCGGGCCGCTGGAAGGGCCTTCAGGAGTCGTGAGACCAATTGGATGCGCCGGACCGTGCCGCTGTTGCCGTCGTGATCGAGAGCGGTCCAGACGAGCGGCACCGTGTACCCGTGCAACACGACGCCGAGGACCAAGAGGTTCAGGGGCG
>NZ_BMPE01000058.1 GCF_014647435.1 Deinococcus radiotolerans
CAGCAGAAGATCCTGGAGATGATCAAGCCCGAGTCGAAACACGGACACCGCACGGTGTCCGTGTTTCTTTACTTTGGTAGCGGTTCGACGTGCCACGACCTCGCCCGTCACGCACGCCCAGATGAAGGCGACGCTGACGACCGTCAGGAGCGAAGACACGCGTTCGGCGCGCGTCAGACCCGTATCTTCCAGGTTGAACCCTCTGGTTTTCAACGCGGCGTGCAGATTTTCTGTTTGCCAGCGCAGGGCATACCGGCGCATGTTCGGCAGGGCGTGCCCCCGATACGCCAGGTACAGCATGTCACCGGCTGCGTTTTTCGTGGCCGCCACCCGCAGATTCACATCGTAGATGCGGGTCTGGCGATGCCAGACCCTGACTTCACCCACCTGAAGGTTCTTGAAGACCGCCCAGACCGGCATGCCGTGCGCGCCGATCGTGGCGCGAGCTGGGAGACGAATGCAGGGCGCAACCCCGTGCTGGTCGAGGAATCGAAACCAGTGCTGCCCAATGAATTCACGATCCGCGAGCAGGCACCGGATCTCCCGATCTGGGCAGAGCTTCAGGAAGCGCTCCACGAGCGCTTCCCGGACACAAGAACGACTGGCCCCACCGTGCGGGAGCAGTGTCCACATCAGCGGCAAACTGAACCCGTTCCACAC
>NZ_BMPE01000059.1 GCF_014647435.1 Deinococcus radiotolerans
CAGCAAAAGATCCTGGAGATGATCAAGCCCGAGTCGAAACACGGACACCGCACGGTGTCCGTGTTTCTTTACTTTGGTCGCCGTTCGACGTGCCATGACCTCGCCCGTCACGCACGCCCAGATGAAGGCGACGCTGACGACTGTCAGGAGCGAAGACACGCGTTCGGCGCGCGTCAGACCCGTATCTTCCAGGTTGAACCCTCTGGTTTTCAATGCGGCGTGCAGATTCTCTGTTTGCCAGCGCAGGGCATACCGGCGCATGTTCGGCAGGGCGTGCCCCCGATACGCCAGGTACAGCAGGTCACCGGCTGCGTTTTTCGTGGCCGCCACTCGCAGATTCACACCGTAGATGCGGGTCTGGCGATGCCAGACCCTGACTTCACCCACCTGAAGGTTCTTGAAGACCGCCCAGACCGGCATGCCGTGCGCGCCGATCGTGGCGCGAGCTGGAAGACGAATGCAGGGTGCAACCCCGTGCTGGTCGAGGAATCGAAACCAGTGCCGCCCAATGAATTCACGATCTGCGAGCAGGCACCGGATCTCCCGATCTGGGCAGAGCTTCAGGAAGCGCTCCACGAGCGCTTCCCGGACACAGGAACGACTGGCCCCACCGTGCGGGAGCAGTGTCCACATCAGCGGCAAACTGAACCCGTTCCACAC
>NZ_BMPE01000060.1 GCF_014647435.1 Deinococcus radiotolerans
CTTCACCCGGGAGTGCTTGGCGATTCTGGTCGACCAGGCGCTGAAGGGAGCAGACGTCGTCGCGACCATGCGCCAAGTCAGCGAAATCAGAGGCAGTCCGAGCAGAATTCAAGTGGACAACGGCAGCGAGTTCGTCAGTAAGGTGCTCGACCTCTGGGCCTACCAGTGCCATGTGACGCTGGATTTTTCCCGTCCAGGAAAGCCCACAGACAACCCCTTCATCGAGTCATTCCACGGTCGTTTCCGGGACGAGTGCCTGAATACCCATTGGTTCTTGAGCCTGGATGATGCCCGCCGAAAAGTCGAGCACTGGAGACGGGAGTACAATTCGTTCAGGCCGCATTCCGCGCTGAAAAACCTCGCGCCCAGGGCGTTCGCAGCGCAGTTTGCCTCGGTTCACGTCCAGCCGGAGATTCCGATTTGACCTGGATCCGTTTTTGGGGGCGGCTCAGGTCGAGGATGATTCGCGCGGCAGGCAGGACCATCGTTCGTTCTTCTGCCGTGAGGGAGTGAATCGTGATCCTCTCTGCGGCCTTCAAGCTCTCCGCGATGATCAGGTACTCTAAGAGCCTGAGGACAGAACACGTCGGACTATGTTCCGATCATGGTCGAGCAGCTCGTACCCG
>NZ_BMPE01000061.1 GCF_014647435.1 Deinococcus radiotolerans
CATTTCGCGAGGTGCATGGATAGGCTCCGCACCACACAGCTGGCCAGCACCACCCGTGATGGAACGTCCAGCACGAAGGAGATCCAGCAGACCCCGCCAGGCAGCGATAGCCGTGTCGCATCAACCTGCACCCGTCGACCTTCAGGCCAGTCCTGTGGTGCGGAAGCCTTCGGGGAAGGTTTCCGGGTTTTCCGAGGCTGAGGTGGGTGAAGGTGCAATTCGCCGAGGGCGACGCGGATCTTGTGCAATCCAATCTCTTCCCCCTGAGCTTTGAGTTCGTGGTACAGCAACCGGTACCCAGCGGTCGGGTGGTGCAGGGCGACGTGCCGGATTTTCTCGTGTAATTCATCCCGCTGCTGCTGGCGGGCACAGCGCGCCTGCGCGCTGTGCTGATGATCCCGTAGGCGCCAGTACGGCACGCTGGCGTACTGCGCGAAGCGCCGAAGGCTCAGCTGGGGTTGGCTCTGCCAGAGGACGAGCAGGTCGTCCAGCGTCAGAGCCGTCGCACTTTTCGCGCGATATCCAGCTCCAGTTCCTTTTCCGCCAGGATGCGCTTCA